>JAIENU010000247.1 GCA_019751125.1 Burkholderiales bacterium
CATGCGCAAATGGCAATCCAGCTCGGCCACTGCGAAGTCGCGGTGATCGCCTACGGCAGCACCCAGCGCTCGGTGTCGCGCGCCGCGGCCAGCCCGCGCGAGTTCAATCCTTACGAGACACCGTACCGGCCGATCCTGCCGATCAGCGCCTATGCGATGGCCGCGGCGCGCCACTTCCACCAGTACGGCACCACCCGCGAACACCTCGCCGAAGTCGCCGTCGCCGCCCGCCAGTGGGCGCTGATGAACCCCAAGGCCTGGGAAAAAGAGCCGCTGACGATTGATCAGGTACTCAATGCACGCATGGTGTCCTACCCCTTCACCGTACGCGACTGCTGCCTGGTCGTCGATGGCGGCGGCGCCATCGTGCTGACCTCGGCGGCACGTGCCAAGACCCTGAAGAAAAAACCGGTCTATGTGCTGGGTGTCGGCGAAACGCTGTCCCACGCCAATATCTCGAGCATGCCCGACCTCACCGTCACCGGTGCCGCGATCTCCGGCCCGCAGGCCTTCAAGATGGCCGGTGTCACGCCGAAGGACGTCAACATGCTGTCGCTGTATGACGCCTTCACCATCACGCCGATCCTGTTCCTCGAGGACCTCGGCTTTGTGCCGAAGGGGGAAGGTGGCCGCTTTGTCGCCGGTGGCGCCATCGCCCCGGGCGGCAAGCTCGCGGTCAACACCTCGGGCGGCGGGCTGTCGTACTGCCACCCCGGCATGTACGGCCTGCTGGTGATGATCGAGGCGGTGCGCCAGGTGCGTGGCGAATGCGGGCAGCGCCAGGTGAAAGGCTGTGATGTGGCGCTCGCGCACGGCAATGGCGGCGTGATGTCCAGCCAGTGCACGGTGATCTTCGGTTCCGAAAATGCGCTTTAACCCGTAGCCCGGATAAGACCGAAGGTCGCCATCCGGGTCCGCGAAGCGGACGGGGGATTGAAGAATGACATCATCCCCCGGATGGCGCTTCGCTTATCCGGGCTACAAAGATCGAGGAAAGCATCAATGAAACTCGAGCTGTACTACGCCCCCAAAACCTGCGCGCTGGTGCCCTATGTGGCACTGACCGAAACCGGCGCTGAATTCACGGTGCACAACATGAATTCACGCTCCGGCCAACTGAAGGCACCGGAGTACCTGCGGCTCAATCCCAAGCACAAGGTGCCGGTGCTGGTCATCGACGGCGAGCCGCTGACCGAAAACGTCGCCATCCAGATCTGGATCCACCGCAATTACCCGCAGGCGCAGCTGCTGCCCGATGACCCAAAACAGGAAATCAAGGCGATCTCGCTGATGGCGTGGTTTGCCTCGACCATCCATCCGCACCTGACGCCGAATGCGCGACCCGAGAACTACTGCGACCTGCCCGGCTCGGCCGATGCCGTGAAACGGGTCGGCAACAAGCTGCTGTTCGAGGATTTCCGCATTGCCGACGGCCTGCTCGCCGGACGCGACTATTTCTTTGACCGCTTCACCACGCCCGACGCCTATTTTTTCTGGTGTTTCCGCCGCGCGATCAGCTTCAAGCTCGACCTCGCCGCATTCCCGAACTGCATGGCCCACCAGCAGCGCCTGCTCGAACGACCAAGCATCCGCAAGGTGATCGAACACGAAAAAATGGTCGATGCCGAATTCGCGCGTACCGCGCAACCGCTGAACTGAAAGCACCCCATGGCAATAAAAATTCTTACCTCCAACAGCACCCTGCCCATCCTCAACGCACTGATCCCGGCCTACGAAAAAGCCTCGGGCAACGCCGTCACCATCAGCGGGGACTCGGCCAAAGCAATGATCGCGCGCATCCGCGGCGGCGAAACCGGCGACTTGCTGGTGCTGGGCAGCGGCGCGGTGAAGGAACTGGCCGAGGCTGGTTTCATCGACGGCGCCAGCCGCCGGGCTTTTGCCCGCGCCATTGTCGGTGTCGGCGTACGCAGCGGCACCCCGCACCCGGACATCAGCAGCGTCGATGCCTTCCGCAAGACCTTGCTGGAAGCCCGCGCCATCGCCCACACCATCCACGGCGCCAGCGGCATGTACATCCCGACGATGCTCGAAAAACTCGGCATCGCCGAACAGATGAAGCCCAAGACCGTGAATCGCCCCGGCGGCTACATCGGCACCGTGGTGGTGGCCGGCGAAGCCGACATCGCCCTGCAACAGATTCCGGAGCTGCTGGCGGTGCCCGGCCTGGACTGCGTGGGTCCGGTGCCCGATGCCGTGCAAAAATCCTTTGAAACCTCGATCGCACTGTTCTGCGCCTCTTCCAATGCCACCGCGGCGCGGGAGATGATGGCGTTTTTCGCCAGCACGGCAAACACGCCACTGTTCCGCGAAAAAGGCCTGGAACACGTCACAGAATCATAAAAGCGCCATTACAGGCATCATCATCAGCACCGGAGGAGACCCCATGAACCGCTTCACAACACTTGCCAGCGCTGCGCTGCTTGCCGGCCTTCAATTTCCGGCCACGGCTGCGCTCGCCGCCGAAAAAGCCGACAGCTGGCCGGCACGGCCGATCCGCTTCATCGTCCCTTATCCGCCGGGCGGCACCACCGACATCGTGGCCCGCGGCATCGGCGCCAAGCTCGGCGAGAAATACGGGCAGCAGGTGGTCATCGACAACCGCGGCGGCGCCAGCACCATCATCGGTGCCGAGCTGATGGCGAAAGCCGCGCCCGACGGCTACACCATGCTGCTCGCCACTGCGACCACGCTGTCGATCAATCCCAATGTCGTCGAGAAACTGCCCTACGACACGCTGCGCGACTTCGCACCGGTCACCCAGACGGTGTACGTACCATTCGTCATCGCCGCCCACCCTTCGGTGCCGGCAAACAGCGTCTCCGAGCTGCTGGCTCTGGCAAAGGCCAAGCCGGGCAGCATCAGCTACAGCACGCCGGGCACCGCCTCGACCAACCACCTCGGCGGCGCGCTGCTGGAATACGTCACCGGCGTGAAGCTGCTGCATGTGCCGTTCAAGGGTTCGGGCCCCGCGGCGGCGGCCGTGGTCGGCGGCCAGGTCAGCTTTGTCATCACCGGCATCGCCACCGTGCTGCCCTTCGTCAAGGCCGGCAAGATCAAGGTGCTCGCCTTCGCCGCGGACAAGCGGCACCCCAACTTCCCCGACATCCCCTCCACCGGTGAAGCCGGCATCAAGAACTATGAATCCGGCACCTGGTTCAGCGTCGTCGGCCGCACCGGCACTGCGCGCCCGATCATCACCAGGCTGAACAAGGACATCATCGCCGCGCTGAATTCGCCGGACCTCAAGGAACGGCTGACCAACATCGGCTTTGATGTACGCACCCAGTCGCCCGAGGAATTCGCCAAATTCATCAAGGATGACCTGGCCCTTTCGGCGAAAGTGATCAAGGCGGCGGGCATCAAACTCGACTGAACCCGGACCCGATTGCAGGGACCAAGGGGCTGCGGCCCCTTTTTACCGTACCGACCCGCGGTAAAATCCGCGCAAACCGGCATACAACTCCACCCGAGACCTGCACCATGGCCTTGCAAAAAATGATAGCTGCGGCAATGACCGTCGCCGCACTGGGCGGGATCGTCAGCTGTGAATCAACCACCACCAGCGGCTCGGTCGGCGCCGACCGCAAGCAATTCCTGCTGGTGTCTTCGGACCAGCTGAACCAGATGGCGGCCAAGGCCTACACCCAGCTGCAGGCCGAGTCGGCAAAAAAAGGCGTGCTCAACACCGACGCCGCGATGACCCGCCGCATCCGCGCCATCGCCACCCGTATCACGCCGCACACCAGGGTCTTCCGCGCCGATGCGCCCGCCTGGAAATGGGAGGTCAACACCATCACCAGCAACGAGCTCAATGCCTTCTGCATGCCCGGCGGCAAGATCATGTTCTACACCGGTATCGTGCAGCGGCTGAACCTCACCGATGACGAGATCGCGGTAATCATGGGCCACGAGATTGCCCATGCACTGCGCGAGCATTCACGCGAGCAGGTGTCGCAGGCCGTGGCTGCCGAAGCGGCGATCGGCATCGGCGCCGCACTGCTCGGCCTCGGCGATGGTGCGGCCAACCTCACCGGCACCGCCTATCAGGCCCTGATCGCCTCGCGTTTCAGCCGCAGCCATGAAACCGAATCCGACCGTATCGGCCTCGAACTCGCAGCGCGCGCCGGTTACGACCCACGCGCCGGCATCACGCTGTGGAAAAAAATGCTCGGTGCCAGCCAGGGCGGCCGCCCCCCGGAATTCCTGAGCACCCACCCTGCTGAAGCCCGCCGCATCCAGGAAATCGAAAGCCTGTTGCCGACGGTGATGCCGCTGTACGAGGCCGCGCGCGGCGGTCGCTGAGCCGCCCGCGATGAACGATCACCGAAAACTGATCGCTGCGGTTTTCGCCGGCCTCGCGCTTGCGCTGGCCGGTTGCGTGGTGATCGCCCGCCTCGAGCTCGCACGCATCAACGAAGCCTTCGAAACCGACGCGCGCATCATCCACCGGCTGTTCAGCCAACGCACCGCGCAGCAGGATGCGGTGATGGCGATGCTTGCGCTGCTGCAGCCGGAGACCCGGGGAGCCGCGTCGCCGGGTCCGCGGGTCAGCGCCGTCTATCCGCAGATCCTCGAACTCCAGCAACGCACAACCGGCACCGCGTGGAGCGAACCAAGGCTCGCAACCGCCGAAGCAGAATCCCGGCGCCACCGCCGCGCAGTGCTGGTGGAAGCCGACTTTGGCGCCGGCCGTTATCGTCTGGTGCATGCAGCAGACCCTTCCAGTTACGCCGCGACCATTGATCTGCGCGCGATGGTGCCGCGCGAGGAATGGCCGCTGCCGGAACAAAGCCCCGTGCTGGTCGCCCTCGAACATGCCGGACAGCGCTATGTGGTGCAGGCCGGCGATGGCGGCAGCGGCCCCTGGCGTTTCGAATTCCGCAAGCGGCTTGCCGCGGACAGCCAGCCTTTTGACGCCGTGTTGACGCGCAGCGCCGGCTGGGCCGATCTGCCCTGGCTGAAGATGCTGGCGTG
>JAIENU010000147.1 GCA_019751125.1 Burkholderiales bacterium
GCGGTGGACCTCAGGGTCAGCCCGATCGTGTTCGAGCTGACCGCCAAGGAAAATCCGCAGACGGGGCTGGAAGGCAAGTTCAGCGTGTTCCATGCCGCCGCCGTCGCGCTGCACACCGGCAAGGCCGGCGAAGCGCAATTCAGCGACCAGAGTGTGCTCGACCCGGTGACTGTGGCACTGCGCAAGCGTGTGCGCATCACCCGCGACGAGAGCATCGGCCGGGTGCAGTCGCACATCACCATCAGGTTGAAGGATGGCCGGGTACTGGAGCGCCATGTCGTACACGCGCTGGGCACGCTGGAGCGGCCGATGAGCGATGCCGACCTCGAGGACAAATTCCGCGGGCTGGCCGAAGGCATACTCAGTGAAAAACAGGCGGATGAAGTCATCCGCCTGTGCTGGAACGTTGACAGCTTGCCCGATGCCGGCGCGATCGCGCGGGCCGCTGCCGTGCCAGGCGCGGCATGAAACGCGGTATGAGGGTAACCCTGCTTGGCACCGGCAGCCCGCTGCCGAGTCTGAAAAGGGCTTCGTCGAGTTATCTGGTGGAGATCGGTGATGACCTGATTGTCATCGACCACGGTCCCGGTGCATTCCAGCGTCTGATGCAGGCGGGCAAAAAAGCCACGGATGTCACTCACGTTTTCCTGAGCCATCTGCATTTCGACCACTGCGCCGACCTGATCCGGCTGTTCCATCACCGCTGGGATGCCAGCGGCGACACCACGCGGCCGCTGCGCATCTTCGGTCCGCCCGGCACGCAGGAGTTCATCGACCGCGTGTTCGGGCCGAAGGGTGCCTTCAGCCGTGATCTGGTGTCGCGGACGCAGCACCCGCTGAGCATCGGCGCCTATCGCGAGCGTGGCGGTACGCCACCGCGGCCCTGGCCGGATACCCGGGTCACCGAGCTGTCAGGTGCTGGTAGTGTTGAATTTGACGGCTGGCGCATGTTGCGCTGCGAGGTGCCGCACTTCCAGCCCTATCTCGACAGCTTTGCCTACCGCGTCGAAGCGGGCGGCAAATCCTTTGTCTATACCAGTGATGTCAATCTGGCGCTGCAGGGTGGCGCACCCGCTGCGCTGCGTGAGCTGGCGCAGGGTGCGGACCTGCTGGTGCATTACCTGAATGCCTTTGCCTTCGAGGCCCGCCATCCAGGCGGCCTTGCCGGTCCGCGTTTTGCTGCTGAACTTGCGCGTAATGCCGGGGTCAAGACATTGGTGACCACGCATCACGGTCCCTGGATCGACAGCGAGGGCAGGCCGGAACAGCTGCTCGCCGAAATCCGCCAGGGTTTTGCCGGGCGCGTGGTCTGGGGTGAGGATCTGATGGCCTTCGACCTTCAGGACTGAATACTTGCGGTTTGCCGCAGCTACGGTGGCGCACTTACAATGCCGCGCAATTCGAGGAGAACGATTTGAAACAATACTTGCACAAAAAAACATGGATCGGCGTTGCCGTCCTGGCTGCAGCGATTCCCGCAGCCGCGCTGGCACAGGGTGCTTCCGGTTATCCAAACAAGACGCTGCGGCTGGTGGTGCCGTTTCCGCCCGGCGGCGGCAATGACATTCTCGCGCGCACGCTGGGCCAGCGCCTGTCCGAAGTCGTGCAGCAGCAGGTGGTGGTGGACAACCGCGGCGGCGCGGGTGGTGCTCTGGGCGCGACCATCGCCGCGCAGGCCAACCCCGACGGCTATACGCTGTTCCTCGGCAGCGTCGGCAACCTCGCGCAGACGCCGGCACTCAAATCCGACCTGCCGTACAACCCGGTGCGCGATTTTGCGCCGGCGGCGCTGGTCGCGGTGTCGTCGTTCATGATCGCGGTGCATCCCTCGGTGGCCGCGAAAAACGTGCAGGAACTGGTGGCGCTGGCCAAGGCCAGCCCCGGCAAGCTGAACTACGCATCGGCCGGCACCGGTTCTTCGCTGCACATGGCGGGCGAGTTGTTCAAGCACGCCACCGGCACCGATCTGCTGCATGTGCCGTACAAGGGTACCGGCCCGGCGATGGCCGACCTGGTCAGCGGCCGTGTGCAGCTGATTTTCAGCACCATGCCACCGGTGCTGCCGCAGGTGAAGCAGGGCAAGCTGCGCGCGATCGCTGTGACCACCGCCAAACGTGCGGCGGCGGCCCCCGATGTGCCGACCGTCGCCGAATCCGGGGTCAAGGGCTTCAACGTGTCGAACTGGCAGGGTGTATTGGCCCCGGCGAAAACCCCGGCGGCGCTGGTCAACAAGCTGAATCAGGACATCCTGAAATCGCTGGCACTGCCCGGCATGACCGAAGCATTGGCCCAGCAGGGGCTTGAGCCCGCCGGCGGCAAGCCCGAGGAATTCGGTGCGCTGATCAAGGCCGAGATCGCCAAATACACCGCCGTGGTCAAGGCGGCGAACATCAAGGTCGATTGAGCGGGTAACTGAGCTGGCGACCGAGCGGGTTTCAGTCGAACAACGGCGGGTATGACCCGCCGTTTTTTATTTGACCGGAACCGCGCAGGCTGCTGCTGAGGCGGCGACGCAGCCACCGGTGCAAACCACTTCGCCGTTGATGTTGGTTGCTGCCGCGCCTCGAGCGGTTGACGAGCAGATGATGTCGCCGTTGCGGTCGGCAATACATTGGCCCGGTCCGCACTGCGCCGTGCGGTAACGATCGAGCATGATGCCGCCACCGGGAGTCGAGCAGCGGATTTCGCCGTTGATGTCGGCGACGCAGCGGCCGCCGGGCGGCGGGCATTGCGGGTTGCCGTAGCGGTCGTTGATGCAGCCGCGGCCTTGCTGGGCGGTGGCCGTGAATGAGACGGCCAGCAGCGCGGCCATCAGCAGGGTGCGTAACGTAGTGTGTTGCATGGAGGTGTTCACCGGGTTCGAGTGGCAGTGCAAACCACAACGCGCACCAGCCGCTTCCGGTTTACGCCGGCTTCTGCAGCATCACGATGCGGTTGCTGTTGGTTCCAAGCGCGTTGTTGCCGATGCCCCAGATGTTTGAGGTCTTGGTGAATTTCTGGGTGTTGATCAGGATCGCCTCGACGCGGAAGCCGGCCTGCTGCGCCAGCGGCACCACCGCCTCGTCGAGGTTGACCGAACCGCGCTGCACCTCGCCGACCTCAAAGGCAACCCATCCCTTGGGCCGCGTCACGCGGTAAAGCTCCTGCAGCACTTCGAGCATCACCTCCGACCACTCGTTGACGCTGGTGGCCATGGTGATGCCGGCGCCGATGGCCTCGGCATCCAGGCTGTTGAACCAGCAACGCAGCCAGTTGTCCTTCGCATACTGCACCACGTTGAGGAAGGGCGGCGAAGTCACGGTGAGCTGCACGCTGTCATCGGCCAGCGTGGTGCTGCACCCGGCGGATCCCTCGAGGAACTGCGCGCGTTCCGCGGCCTGCTGCAGGCGCCAGCGCGCCGCGGCGTTGATGTCGCTCTGCAACTGCATCGATTTGCGCAGGATCAGCGCGCGCACATCGCGGTATTCCGGATCCTTGCCGGTTTTTTCGTTGATGCGGATCTGGCTTTCCGGTGACACCGCCTGGTTCGGCGGCAGCGTGTAGGTCGAGAAGAATCCCGGTGAATGTCCGGTCAGCCGGTTGGTGGCGACCATGCGGATCCAGCGGTCGGCCGCATCCTCGGCACCGCTGTCGCGGCGCTGCTGCAGGTAGGCGCGCAGGTTGAGCAGTTCGCGTTCGGTGTCCGGGTGGTAGAACATCGACAGGTCGATGTCGTTCTTCAGTTTTGCGGAGACCTTGATCGCGCGCAGCCGCACGTCGATGTTCGCGATCAGCGGCACTTCCAGCCGCGGCAGGGTCAGGATCGCGGACAGCGGGTTGATGTCGTTGGCGGCGACGTTGCGTCCCATCAGCGCCGCTTCCACGGCCGTGGTGCCGCGCCCGCTGAACGGGTCATAGATCAGGTCGCCGGGTTTGCTCAGGCGGTCGATGAAGTAGGCGGGCAGCTGCGGCTTGAAGCAGCCGCGGTACGAGACTTCGTGCAGCGGATTGGCCTGGCGCTGCTTGCTGGTCCAGAACTCCTGCTCATAGACCGGCACGCCATTGACGCGGCGCGGCGGCGTGGCCTTTGAGCGACGAGCGGCCGGTGCGGTGACTGCGAGATCGTAGGCGGTGACCGATGCAACTGCAGCCATGTGAAGCTCCTCTCCTGGACGAATGGCGCGGAGAGTACGCCCCTGTCAATAAAAGTACAAGTACTTCAATCGCTTATGTCGACGGGCGTCCCTCGTATGGCAGCGGAAGGTACGCCCTTGTCGCAAAAAGTACAAGAGGTCTGCGAACGAAAAGTGCAGGGAAAATCCCGGTGATGCCGGGGCAGCGGTCTTAACCGGCCGACAGCAGATCGTCGATGCACTCGATCCAGTGCCGCACCGGCAACGATGTTGCCGATTGCAGATGGGTCTGGCAGCCGATGTTGGCGGTGAGGATCTGTTGCGGCGACTGCGCGGTGAGTGCGCGGATCTTGTTGGCTTTCAGCTGCGCCGAAATTTCCGGCTGCAGTACTGAGTAAGTGCCGGCCGAGCCGCAGCACAGGTGTGCGTTTTCCACCGGCGCGAGCTTGAAGCCCAGTTCAGCCAGCAGCGCCTCGACGCGGCCTTTCAGCTTGAGGCCGTGCTGCAGCGAGCAGGGCGGATGGAAAACCTGCGTCTCCGCCGGGACTTTATTCGTAAGCAATTGTTTTAATTGACTTTTTTCTTTTTCGACGATAGTGCTCAGATCCACTGCCAGCGCCGACAGCCGCTTCGCGCGCTCGGCATAGGCGGGGTCATGCGCCAGCGCGTGGCCGTAGTCGGTGATCATCGTGCCGCAGCCGGAGGCGGTGAACACCACGGCCTCGACGCCCTGTTCGATGTGTGGCCACCAGGCATCAACGTTGCGGCGCATCGCATCAAGTGCCTGTGCCTGCTGGTCGAGGTGAAAGGCGACAGCACCGCAGCAGCCGGCGTTGGCGGCGCGGATCAGTGAAATACCGAGGCGGTCGAGCACACGCGCGGCAGCGGCATTGGTGGCTGGTGACAGTGCCGGCTGCACGCAGCCGTCGAGCACCAGCATGCGCCGTTCGTG
>JAIENU010000065.1 GCA_019751125.1 Burkholderiales bacterium
CCATCAATCAGGATCTGAGCGAACGCGGGTTTTTCACGACCTCGGTCGATGCGCTGGTCAACTGGACGCGCACCGGCTCGCTGTGGCCGATGACCTTCGGACTCGCCTGCTGCGCCGTGGAAATGATGCACGCCGGCGCCTCGCGCTACGACCTCGACCGTTTCGGCATCGTGTTCCGCCCGAGTCCACGCCAGTCCGACGTGATGATCGTCGCCGGCACGCTGTGCAACAAGATGGCGCCGGCGCTGCGCAAGGTTTATGACCAGATGGCCGAGCCGCGCTGGGTGATTTCGATGGGTTCCTGCGCCAATGGCGGCGGCTATTACCACTATTCCTACTCGGTGGTTCGCGGCTGCGACCGCATCGTGCCGGTCGATATCTATGTGCCCGGTTGCCCGCCGACGGCCGAAGCGCTGCTCTACGGCATCATCCAGTTGCAGAACAAGATCAAGCGTACCAACACCATCCGCCGCTGAAAATGAGCACACGCACCGAACAACTGCAGGAAACCCTGCGCGAAATCCTCGGCGAGCGCCTGCAAAGTGCCGCCTTCGCGCTGGGCGAACTGACCGTGGTGGTCAAAGGCGGCGACCTGATCGAGGTGTGCCGGACGCTGCGCGACGATCCGCGGCTGGCCTTCGAGCAGCTGATCGATCTCTGTGGCGTCGACTACAGCGAGTATGGCGACGGCGGCTACGAAGGCCCGCGCTTTGCCGTGGTCTATCACCTGCTGAGCGTGAAGCACAATCTGCGGCTGCGCCTGCGCTGCTTTGCGCCGAACGACGATTTTCCGGTGCTGGCTTCGGTGCTGCCGCTGTGGTCGAGTGCCAACTGGTACGAGCGCGAGGCTTTCGACCTCTACGGCATCATGTTTACCGGCCATCCGGACCTGCGCCGCCTGCTTACCGATTACGGCTTTGTCGGTCACCCCTTCCGCAAGGATTTTCCGCTGTCGGGCAATGTCGAGATGCGCTACGACCCCGACCAGAAGCGGGTGATCTACCAGCCGGTGACCATCGAGCCGCGCGTGATCACGCCGCGCATCGTGCGCGAAGAGAACTACGCGGACTCCGAAGGTTTCCGCAAGGGCTGACATGGCTGAGATCAAGAACTACACGATGAATTTCGGGCCGCAGCATCCGGCGGCCCACGGCGTGCTGCGTCTGGTGCTGGAGCTCGACGGCGAGGTCATCGAGCGCGCCGATCCGCACATCGGTTTGCTGCATCGCGCGACCGAGAAGCTTGCCGAGAACAAGACCTTCATCCAGTCGGTGCCGTACATGGACCGCCTCGACTACGTGTCGATGATGGCCAACGAGCATGCCTATGTGATGGCGATCGAGAAGCTGCTCGGCATCGAAGTGCCGGAGCGCGCCCAGTACATCCGAGTCATGTTCGACGAGATCACCCGCCTGCTGAACCACCTGCTGTGGCTCGGCTGCCACGGGCTGGACATCGGCGCGATGACGATCTTCCTTTATTGCTTCCGCGAGCGTGAAGACCTGTTCGACATGTACGAGGCGGTGTCCGGCGCGCGCATGCACGCGGCCTACTACCGTCCGGGCGGCGTCTACCGCGACCTGCCCGACGTGATGCCGCAGTACAGCGCTTCGCGCATCCACAACGCCGCAGCAATCAGGAATCTCAACGAAAACCGCCAGGGTTCGCTGCTCGATTTCATCGAGGATTTCACCAAACGCTTCCCGGCCTATGTCGACGAGTACGAAACCCTGCTCACCGACAACCGCATCTGGAAGCAGCGCACCGTCGGCATCGGCGTGGTGTCGCCTGAACGAGCGCTGTCGCTGGGTTTCACCGGCGCGATGCTGCGCGGCTCGGGTGTTGAGTGGGATCTGCGCAAGAAGCAGCCCTACGAAGTCTATGACCGCATGGAATTCGATATTCCCGTGGGTGTGAACGGCGACTGCTACGACCGCTACCTGGTGCGCGTCGAGGAAATGCGCCAGTCCAACCGCATCGTCAAACAGTGCGTCGAGTGGCTGCGCAAGAATCCCGGCCCGGTGATGGCGGACAGCCACAAGGTGGCACCGCCGTCGCGCGTGGCGATGAAAACCAACATGGAAGAGCTGATCCACCACTTCAAGCTGTTCACCGAGGGCATGCATGTGCCGCCGGGTGAGGCTTATGCGGCGGTGGAGCATCCGAAGGGCGAGTTCGGCATCTATCTGGTGTCCGACGGCGCCAACAAGCCGTACCGGCTGAAGATCCGCGCGCCGGGTTTTGCGCATCTGGCGGCACTGGATGAAATGTCGCGCGGCCACATGATCGCCGACGTGGTGGCGATCATCGGCACGCAGGATGTCGTGTTTGGCGAGATAGATCGATGAAAAAAGCGGTGAACAATCGATGAATGCCCCGCTGCCCAATAGCGTGCTGTCCGCCGAAGCGCTGGCCAGGATCGACAAGGCTGTCGCCAAGTATCCGCCCGACCGCAAGGATTCGGCGGTGATGGCGGCGCTGACCATTGCCCAGGCCGAGAAGGGCTGGCTGTCGACCGAGACCATGGATGCCGTGGCGCAGGTGCTCGGCATGCCGCCGGTCGCGGTCTATGAGGTCGCCACCTTCTACACGATGTATGACCTGAAGCCCGTCGGCAAATACAAGCTGACGGTGTGCACCAATCTGCCTTGCGCGCTGCAGGGGGCGACCCATGCCGCGGAACACCTGAAAAAAACGCTGGGCATCGGTTTCAACGAAACCACGGCCGACGGCCGCATCACGCTGAAAGAGGGCGAGTGCATGGGCGCCTGCGGTGATGCGCCGGTGCTGCTGCAGAACAACCACAAGATGCTGTGTGCGATGAGCCCCGAGAAGATCGACCAGCTGCTGAAGGAACTCAAGTAATGGGCCTGCCGATTCCCCCGTTCGCGGGTGACATTTTCGGACCGGATGCCGTGATCATGAAGGGCATCACCGGTGCCAACTGGCGGCTCAAGGACTACGAGGCGCGCGGTGGCTATTCCGCGCTGAAAAAAATCCTCTCCGAAAACATTCCGCCCGAGAACGTTGTCAACGAGTTGAAGAAATCCTCGCTGCGCGGCCGCGGCGGCGCCGGTTTCCCGACCGGCCTGAAGTGGAGCTTCATGCCGCGGCAGTTTCCGGGGCAGAAATACCTGGTGTGCAACTCGGACGAAGGCGAGCCGGGCACATTCAAGGACCGCGACATCCTGCGCTACAACCCGCACATCCTGATCGAAGGCATGATCATCGGCGGCTACGCGATGGGCATCACCGTGGGCTACAACTACATCCACGGCGAGATCTGGGAAGTCTACGAGCGCTTTGAAGAGGCGCTGGAAGAGGCGCGCGCCGCGGGTTATCTCGGCGACAAGATCCTCGGCACCGATTTCTCGTTCCAGCTGCACGCCCACCACGGTTTTGGCGCCTATATCTGCGGCGAGGAAACCGCGCTGCTGGAGTCACTGGAAGGCAAGAAGGGCCAGCCGCGCTTCAAGCCGCCGTTCCCGGCGAGCTTCGGTCTCTATGGCAAGCCGACCACGATCAACAACACCGAGACCTTTGCCGCGGTGCCGTGGATCATCAACAACGGCGGCGACGCCTTCCTCGCGCTGGGCAAGCCGAACAACGGCGGCACCAAGATCTTCTCGATCTCGGGTGACGTGGCGCGTCCCGGCAACTACGAGATCAAGCTCGGCACGCCGTTTTCGAAGCTGCTGGAGATGGCCGGCGGCATGCGCGACGGCGTGAAGCTGAAGGCGGTGATTCCCGGCGGTTCGTCGATGCCGGTGCTGCCCGCCGAGATCATGATGGCTACCGACATGGACTACGACTCCATCGCCAAGGCCGGCTCGATGCTTGGCTCGGGCGCGGTGATCGTGATGAACGAGACGCGCTGCATGGTCAAGTCGCTGCTGCGCCTGTCGTACTTCTACTACGAGGAATCCTGCGGCCAGTGCACACCCTGCCGCGAGGGTACCGGCTGGCTCTACCGCATGGTTGACCGCATCGAGCACGGCAAGGGCCGGCCCGAGGACCTCGACATGCTCGACAACGTGGCGCAGAACATCCAGGGCCGCACGATCTGCGCGCTGGGTGATGCCGCGGCAATGCCGGTGCGCGCGTTCCTGAAGCACTACCGCGACGAATTCCAGTACCACATCGACCACAAGAAGTGCGTGGTTGCACCTTATATCTAGGCCCAGACCGACGCCATGCTCGAAATCGAACTCGACGGCAAGTTGATGGAAGTGCCCGAAGGCAGCACGATCATGGATGCTGCCAACAAGGCCGGTACTTTCGTGCCGCACTTCTGCTATCACAGGAAGCTGTCGATCGCGGCCAACTGCCGCATGTGCCTGGTGCAGGTCGAGAAGGCACCGAAGCCGCTGCCGGCCTGCGCGACGCCAGTGACCAACGGCATGAAGGTGTGGACCCATTCCGACCCCGCGGTGACCGCGCAGAAGGGCGTGATGGAGTTCCTGCTGATCAACCATCCGCTCGACTGCCCGATCTGCGACCAGGGCGGCGAATGCCAGCTGCAGGATCTTGCTGTCGGTTATGGCGGCAGCGAATCGCGCTACCAGGAAGACAAGCGCGTCGTCGCCAACAAGAACCTTGGTCCGCTGATCTCGACCGACATGACGCGCTGCATCCACTGCACGCGCTGCGTGCGTTTCGGCCAGGAAATCGCCGGCATCATGGAACTGGGCATGATCGGCCGCGGCGAACATTCCGAAATCATCACTTTCGTCGGCAAGACCGTTGATTCCGAACTGTCCGGCAACGCCATCGACCTCTGTCCGGTCGGCGCGCTGACCTCGAAGCCTTTCCGCTACAGCGCCCGCACCTGGGAGCTGACACGCAAGCCTTCGGTGAGCCCGCACTGCGGCCTCGGCTCGAACCTGACGCTGCAGGTCAAGCAGAACCGCGTGATGCGCGCGCTGCCGCGTGACAACGAGGCGGTCAACGAATGCTGGATCTCGGACAAGGACCGTTTCTCGTACGAGGCGCTGAATTCCGAAAAACGCCTGGCGAAGCCGATGCTGAAGCGCGATGGCCGCTGGCAGGATGTCGAATGGCCGGTGGCG
>JAIENU010000069.1 GCA_019751125.1 Burkholderiales bacterium
TCGAAGCCGACGTGCATGACGCGCAGGCGCTGGCCGCCGTGATCCGCGGCTGCGATGCGGTGATCAACCTCGTCGGCGTGCTGCATGACGGCCGCGGCCGCGGCAGTTTTGCCCAGGCCCATGTCGAACTCGCGCGCACCGTGGTTGCGGCCTGCCGTGCCGCCGGCGTGCGCCGCCTGCTGCAGATGAGTGCGCTGGCCGCCGCAACGGACGCGCCCAGCGCCTATCTGCGCAGCAAGGGTGAGGCCGAGCGCATCGTGCGCGACAGCGGACTGGACTGGACGATTTTCCGGCCGTCGGTGATCTTCGGGCCCGGCGACAGTTTTCTCAACCTGTTTGCACTGCTGTCGCGACTGATGCCGGTGCTGGCGCTGGCTTCACCCAACGCAAAATTCCAGCCGGTGTATGCCGGTGACGTGGCTGAAGCTTTTGCGCGGGCATTGACTGACCGCCGCAGCTACGGCTGCAGTTACGAACTCTGCGGCCCCAAGCGCTACACGCTGCGTGAACTGGTGTCCTGGGTGGGCCGTGTCACCGGCCATCCGCGGCCGGTCATCAGCCTGGGTGCAACGCTGTCGTACTGCCAGGCGCTGGCGATGGAACTGCTGCCGGTGAAGCTGATGACCCGCGACAACCTGCGTTCGATGCAGGTGGACAGCGTCAGCGACCAGGTTTTTCCGTTTGGCATCCGTCCACGCGCGCTGGAGGCACTGGCGCCGGACTGGTTGTGCGAGAACAACCCGCGCGCGGCCTACGACCAGATGCGCAGCCGCGCCGGACGCTGAAGCCGCGATGCAGATTTACGTGGTGGGCGGCGCGGTGCGCGACGAGCTGCTCGGCTTGCCGGTGCAGGATCGCGACTATGTCGTGGTCGGCGCCACCCCCGAAGAGATGATCCGCCAGGGCTTCAAGCCGGTGGGCCGCGATTTTCCGGTGTTCCTGCATCCGGAAACCCATGAGGAATACGCGCTGGCGCGCACCGAACGCAAGACCGCACCCGGTTATCACGGCTTCACCTTCCATGCCGCGCCCGATGTCACGCTGGAGCAGGACCTGCAGCGCCGCGACCTCACCATCAACGCCATGGCGCGTGACGAAGATGGCCAATTGATCGATCCGTACCACGGTGCCGAGGATCTCGGCGAGGGCCTGCTGCGCCATGTCAGCGACGCGTTTGCCGAAGATCCGGTGCGCATCCTGCGCGTGGCGCGCTTCGCCGCACGTTTCGGCTTCACGGTGGCGCCGGAGACCGAAACACTAATGCAGCAGATGGTCGAGGCGGGCGAGGCCGATGCACTGGTCGCCGAGCGCGTGTGGCAGGAACTGGCGAAAGGCCTGATGGAGCGCGCGCCTTCGACGCTGTTCGCGGTGCTGCGCGACTGCGGCGCGCTGGCGCGGGTGCTGCCGCAACTCGATGCGCTGTATGAAGACGGTGCGATCCATGACGCTTTGGCTGCGCTGGATGCCGCGGCCGCCGCGAACACCGCGCTGGAGGTGCGTGTTGCCGCGCTGCTGCGCGCGTTGCAGCCGGAGGCGATCGAGGCGCTCGCGGCACGGCTGCGCCTGCCGGCCAATTGCCGCGACCTTGCGCTGCTCGCATCGCGCCACGGCAATACACTGGCCGATGCCGCCGCGCTGGATGCGCAGGAGCTGTTCGAACTGCTGGAAGCCACTGATGCCTGGCGGCGGCCGGAACGTTTTGGCGAACTGGTCGAAGCCGCGCTCGCCGGCGAAGCCGACGCTGCAGCAGCGCGTGCCCGCCTGCTGCGCGTGCATCAGGCAGCACTGGCGGTGGATGCCGGCGCGGTGGCGAGGACACAGTCCGGCGCCGATGCGATCAAGGCCGCGGTGGCTGAAGCGCGGCTGGATGCCATCCGCAAATCAATAAAATAATCAATTAAAACAATGGCTTACATAACACCATCGAATATGACCGCAAAAGGAGCAGCGTAATGATCGATCTCTACACCTGGACCACTCCCAACGGCCGCAAGGTCTCGATCATGCTCGAGGAGTGCGGCCTGCCGTACCGCGTGATTCCGGTGAACATCGGCAAGAACGAACAGTTCGCGCCGCAATTCATCGCGATCAATCCCAACAGCAAGATCCCGGCGATTGTTGATCCCGACGGTCCCGATGGCAAACCGATATCGATGATGGAATCCGGTGCGATCTTGATCTACCTCGCCGGCAAGACCGGCAAATTCCTGCCGCAGGCGGTACGCGGGCGTTATGAAGCGCTGCAGTGGCTGATGTTCCAGATGGGCGGCGTCGGCCCGATGTTCGGCCAGGTGCACCACTTTCTGCGCGCGGCCAAGGAACCGGTGCCGTACGCGATCGAGCGTTACACCACCGAAACGCGCCGCCTCTACGGCGTACTTGACGCGCATCTCGCAAAACACGAATGGCTGGGCGGCGGTGAATACACCATCGCCGAAATGGCGACCTATCCCTGGATCGCGCGCCATGAGTGGCACAAGACCGACCTCAACGATTTTCCGAATGTGAAGCGCTGGTACGACACCATCTCGGCGCGACCGGCGGTGCAGCGCGGGATGGCGGTGCCGCAGGTTTAACCGGCTCGGCGTAAAACGCTCAGCGCCGCGAGTACTGCTGCAGCAGGCGCAGGATTTCCGCGGTGTCGAGTTCGGGGTTGGTGCGCAGCGCGGAAACACCGGTGACGGTGTTGGCCCAGGCCATGTGACCCTGCATGCGTTTTACAACCGCCGACCATTCCCGCGCGTTGTGGCGCTGCGGGTCGGGCAGGGCGTGGCACTGCGAGCAGGCAATGCTGAACATCTGGCCGCTGCGGCTGCGCAGCGCCGGATGCTGCGGATCGATTTCACGCTGGCCGTGTTTGCGCAGATAGGCGGTCAGCGTTGCCAGCTCGGCATCGGTCGGCGCCTGTACCTGCGCCATCATGTCCTTCATCAGTGCGCCCATGTTGCCGCGGCCCTGCATCCGCCACACCATGCGTTCGACCAGCGGCTGCCAGCGTGCCGGCGTGTGCATCTGCGGATTGGGCAGGTGGTGGCATTGCACGCAGTAACGCGCGGTGAGCCTGGCCCCTTCCGAGTTCGGCTCCGGCAACTGCTGCGGCGTGACCGAGGGTGGCAGGATGCGTTCGAGCATGCGGCCGTGCGGGCTTTGTGCCCACAGCGTCTGCGCGCGCTCGATTTCGCCGGCGGCGTGGCCGCTCAGCGGCAGCAGCGCTGCAATGAGGCAGAGGTAAAACTTGGTCACGGCATCCGGCTCCGCAGGTCGGCCAGTCCGCGGCATCTTAGCGCAGGAACCAGCCCCACAGGCTTTGCCCGACCAGCAGCAGGGCGATCAGCAGGAGTACCCGGCGCAGGATGCGGTTGTAAGTCTGCGCGCTGATCCGTTTCTGCAGTGCAAGGCCCAGCCCCATGCCGGCCAGCGCCACCAGCGTCAGCGGGATGTTGGCCAATGCCGCGGTCACACGGATTTCTCCGGCGGCACCGAGAGTCGCCGCCTGCACCACCTTGCCGCCGATGAAGCAGAGGTTGAGGATCTGCGTCATCACCGTGGCCTCGACGCCGAGCAGCATGAAATAGATCAGCAGCGGCGGCAGCGAGTTGTTGACGCTGCCCGAGAAAAAGCCGGCGGTGAGCCCGAACACACCGGCTGCGCCGCGCGGATAACGGGTGAGCCAGGACCAGTCGAGTTTCGCCAGCTGCTGCTGGTAGAGATAGGCGAAGATCATCAGCGCCAGCAGCAGCCGTATCGGTTCCTGTGGCGCGAGGATCAGGAAGGCCGCGCCGATGAAGGCGCCGATCAGCGTGTACACCGCCACCGGCCAGTAGGTGCCGAGGCTGTCCTTCCAGTTGCCGCCGCGCAGGATGCTGATCAGGTTGACGGTGAAGTTCGGCAACAGGTTGAGGATGATCGCGGTCTTGACGTCGAACATCAGCACCAGCAGCGGTGTCGAGATCGCCGGAAAGCCGAAGCCCAGCGCGCCCTGGGTGACGCCGGCAAGCAGCAGCACCGCCGCGGCGGCCAGCCACAGTTCCGGGCCCAGCGCGGTTTCGAAGCCGCCGATCACGGTGTTTGTGGACCCAGCGTGTGTGATTTATCGCCGCGGCTGAATCCGCGCAAGGGTGTTGCGACGCCGCGGCCGAAGGCGATGACCTTGAACAGTTCACCCATTTCCGCCGGTGACAGCAGTTTCTGCGCGGCGGCGACCAGCGGCGCGTAACGCGCCGCATCGGCGGCCGGCACCTCGCTGAGCAGTTCGGTGATGCCGCAGTTGATCAGGAACTGTGCCTGGTTGGTGTAGCCGAGCAGCTCAAGGCCGTGGCTGGCGGCCGCAAGCGCGCTGAAATCGACATGCGCGGTGATGTCCTGCAGCCCCGGCCACAGGAAGGGATCGCCGTGCGCGGTGTGGCGGTAGTGGCACATCAGCGTGCCGCGGTTGCGCTGCGGATGGAAAAACTCGTGCGCCGGAAACCCGTAATCGAAAAACAGCGCCGCGCCGCGTGTCAGGCGCCGGTCCAGTTCGGAGAGCAGGGCGGGTGCCGCGAGGTTGAGTTCGGTTTCGTAATCGTCTGGCAGGTCCGCCGGCATGGCGACCGTCAGCGCGGCCGCGGCAGGGCGTGTTGCCCATACAAGTTGACCATCGGCCAGCGCCACGCCGAGTTCAAGCCAGTGTCCCTGCTCGTGGCGCAGGCGCTGCACCGGCATCGCGTCGAGCACTTCGTTGCCGATGACCACGGCTGAAAAGGAGTCCGGCAGCGCGTCCAGCCATTCGACGCGGGCGGCAAGCTGGGGTGCGTGATCGTGGATCAGCTGTTCCTGGCGCTGGCGCAGGTCGGCGCTGACTTCGAGGATGCGGTAACGCGACGGCAGTCGGCCCAGGCTTTCCAGTTCGGTGAGCAGCGTTGCGGCCAAGGTGCCGCGGCCGGCACCGAGTTCGACAATATCGGTCACGTCACCGGTGAGCAGATCCGCGACCTGGCGCGCCAGCGTGCGCCCGAACAGCGGTGAGATTTCGGGCGCGGTGACAAAGTCGCCGCCGCTGCCGATCTTGCGGCTGCCGGCGCTGTAATAGCCGAGTCCCGGTGCATACAACGCGAGGTGCATATAGCGGTCGAAGCCGATCCAGCCGCC
>JAIENU010000126.1 GCA_019751125.1 Burkholderiales bacterium
CTGGCGACCGTGGTCACCGGCCTGATCGTGGCCAGCATGTTCAAGTATCTGGGCAATGCGCTGATGTTTGGCGAAGGGCATGTATTCATCGGCATCGGCATGTGGCTGGCGCTGATCATGGCCTTCAACGTCTGGTTCATCATCTGGCCGAACCAGAAGAAGGCTCTGGGCATTGTGCAGGTTGATGCCGACGCCAAGGCGAAGGCGGCACGGCTGGCGATGCTGACCTCGCGCGCCAATACCATGTTGTCGATCCCGATGCTGTTCTGCATGGTGGCGCAGCAGAACACGCCGATCTGATACCGCTGACCGCGGAGCACGGCAAAAACCCGGACGTCGTCCGGGTTTTTTGTTTTCGGTGCATCAGCGGGCGGCTTGGCGGGTGTCGCCGCGTTGCCTTATGATCGCTGCTTTTTTCAGCGATCACCCGAGAGGAAACCGCATGCAACACGAACTGCCGAAACTTCCCTATGCCATGGATGCGCTGGCGCCGCATGTCTCGAAGGAGACCTTCGAGTTCCACTATGGCAAGCACCATCAGGCCTATGTCACCAACCTCAATGGCCTGATCAAGGGCACCGAATTCGAGAACGCCACGCTTGAAGACATCGTCAGGAAATCCTCGGGTGGCGTGTTCAACAACGCAGCCCAGGTGTGGAACCACACTTTTTTCTGGCACAGCATGAAGCCGAACGGCGGCGGCAAGCCCTCGGGCGCGCTGGCGGCGGCGATCGACAGGAAGTGGGGCAGCTTCGATGCCTTCAAGGAAGCCTTCACCAAGAGCGCGGTCGGCAATTTCGGTTCGGGCTGGACCTGGCTGGTGAAAAAGGCCGACGGCAGCATCGACATCGTCAACACCTCGAATGCCGGTTCAGTGCTGACCACCGGTGACAAGGCGCTGTTGACCATCGACGTGTGGGAGCACGCCTATTACATCGATTATCGCAATGCGCGGCCGAAGTTCGTCGAGACCTTTCTGGCGAGCCTCGCCAACTGGGAGTTCGCCGAAAAGAACTTCGCCTGATCGGCAGCGTCCGGCACAAAAAAGCCCGGGATTTCCCGGGCTTTTTTATGGATATGTGCAGGGATTCAGCGTGGTGCCGGCGCGCGCTCGAGCCCTTCGATCTTCGCGCCGGGGCCGATGCCGCGCTTGCGGAACCAGCCCTGGTTCATTTCCAGCGCGTAGCGCACCGGCTTTTTCGCGTTGTGCGCATCGCGGGTATGCGGCTGCATGTCCTCGATGTTGACGATGGTGCCCGATTCGTCGATGAAGGCCACCGACAGCGGGATCCAGGTGTTCACCATCCACATGCCATGCAGCGCGACGTTGGTGAACACGAACAGCATGCCGCGGTTTTCCGGCAGCATGCGCCGGTGCATCAGGCCCTGCATGCGGTCGGGGTCGTTGCTGGCGACTTCGGCGGTCAGCACGTGTTTGCCGATCTTCAGCTCCATCACCGGCATCGGGCTTTGTGCCGGGGTCTGGGCTTGTGCGGCAGCGGTGAAGCCGAGCAGCAACAGGTTCAGTGCCAACAAGGAATTCAGCCAGCGGGTCATGCGGTGCTCCGGGATGTCGGGGGTCGGGGTTGCGGGGTCAGGTTGACGAGCGGACCAGCCATTCGGCGATGGCCTGGCGCAGTTCGGGAGCGTCGCCGATCGCGGTCATCATTTCGATGTGCAGGCCGGGATGGCTGCTGCGGATGCCGTCGAGCAACACCGGTACATCCTTTTTCAGGTGTCCGCCCTGGGCCATGAACAGCGGTGCGACGCGGATTTCACGGTGGCCTTCATCGGCCAGTGCGGTGATGGCTTCGGCCAGCGTCGGTGTCTGCAGTTCAAGGAATGCCAGCTTCACCGCAAGGCCGGGACGCAGCGCCGCCACCTGGCGGGCGATGTCGCGGAACGGTTCGGCCCATTCCGGGTCGCGGGCGCCGTGGGCAAACAATACCAGTGCAGCGCTCTGTGTCATCTCAGCCCTTGCCGGTACTGCCAAAGCCGCCGGCGCCGCGTCTCGAGGCGTCGAAGTCATCCACAATGTCGAAGGCAACCTGCACCACCGGCACGACCACCAGCTGTGCCAGGCGTTCCATCGGCTTGATGGTGAATGCGTTGTTGCCGCGGTTCCAGGTCGAGACAAAAAGCTGGCCCTGGTAGTCGGAGTCGATCAGTCCGACCAGGTTGCCGAGCACGATGCCGTGTTTGTGGCCGAGGCCTGAGCGCGGCAGGATCATCGCGGCGAGGCCGGGGTCGGCGATGTGGATGGCCATGCCGGCGGGAATCAGCTCGGTCTGGCCCGGCTGCAAAGTCAGCGGCACATCAAGGCAGGCGCGCAGGTCGAGGCCGGCGGAACCGGGGGTTGCATAGGCGGGCATCTGCTCGCGCAGACGTGCGTCGAGGATTTTGACGGCGATGGATTTCATTGCGGCGTGAACGGGTGAGAGGTGAACAGGTAAACACGAACCGGCGGTTTACCGCGGTTTGCGTTTGGCGCCGCTGCAGAGTGCCGCAATGTGCCGGACGATCTCGGTCGCGACGGCGTCTTTCGGCGCGCGCGGCAGGCGGTGGGTGCCGTTGTCGTCCATCAGCGAAACCTCGTTGTCGTCGGCACCGATCGCATTCTGCGCGAGGTTGGCGATCATCAGCTTCACTTTCTTGCGGCGGCGCTTTTCATCGGCGTAACGGTCGAGGTTGCGGCTTTCCGCGGCAAAGCCGACGCTGAACGGCGGTTTCGGCCGCGAGGCGACCCAGCCGAGGATGTCGGCATTCGGCAGCAGGTCGATGCGCAGCTGGTCTTCCTCGGTCTTCTTGATCTTGTGCTTGCGCGGCGCGGCCACGCGGTAGTCGGCGACTGCGGCGACGCCGATGAAAATGTCGGCTTTTGCGACATGTTTCTGCACGGCGGCAAACATCTCGGCAGCGCTCTGCACGCGCACCATCGCAGCACCCACCGGCGCAGCCAGACTCACCGGTCCGGAGACCAGCGTGACTTCGGCGCCTGCGGCAATCGCCGCGCGGGCGATGGCGTAGCCCATCTTGCCCGAGCTGCGGTTGGTGATGCCGCGCACCGCGTCGATCGGTTCGAAGGTCGGGCCGGCGGTCATCAGTATGCGTTTGCCGGGCAGGATTTTCGGTGCGAGGAAGGTGGCGATCGCCTCGGCGAGGGTGTCAGGCTCAAGCATGCGGCCCATGCCGGTTTCGCCGCAGGCCTGGTCGCCGCTGTCGGGGCCGAGCACGGTGACGCCGTCGCGTCTGATCTGAGCGACATTGCGTTGCGTCGCCGGGTGTTCCCACATCTGGCGGTTCATCGCCGGCGCGACGATCAGCGGGCAGTCGCGGGCGAGGCACAGCGTCGACAGCAGGTCATCGGCGAGGCCATGCACACATTTCGCGATGAAGTCGGCGGTGGCCGGTGCGACAACGATGGCATCCTTGTCGCGCGAGAGTTCGATGTGCGGCATGCCGTTGCTGATGCGGCCGTCCCACATGCTGGTGTAGACCGGATGGCCGGACAGCGCCTGCAGCGTGGCCGGCGTGATGAAGCCACAGGCGGCCTCGGTCATCACCACATGCACTTCGATGCCGCGGTCGCCGAGGCGGCGCACCAGCTCGGCCGCCTTGTATGCGGCGACACCGCCGGTGATGCCGAGCAGAATTTTCCTGCGCGGGGGATGAAGGGGGTCGAGGTCGTCGTTTTTTCCAGCAATATCAGACACGTAGCGCATCCAGCCGTAGGGGACGGGAAGTGTAACTGCAAATCCGGCGGCGGGTAAACCGCGCCACCGGCGGCGCGTTGTTTCTGTAACTGGGGGATTTGATGGCGATTACCGACTGGCCGCTGGATGACCGGCCGCGCGAGAAGCTGCTGGGCAAGGGGCCACAGGCGCTGTCCGATGCTGAACTGGTGGCGATATTCCTGCGCACCGGGGTCAAGGGCAAAAGCGCGGTCGAGCTGGGGCGTGAGCAACTGGCGCGTTTCGGCTCGCTGTCGGCACTGGCCGGCGCGTCGAGCGAGGCCTTCTGTGCGGAGCCCGGCCTGGGGCCGGCGAAATATGCGCTGCTGCAGGCGGCGCTGGAAATTGCCCGTCGCACGTTGCGCGAGAAACTTGAAGCCGGTGCCGCATTGTCCGGGCCCGGCGCGGTGCGCGACTATCTGCGGCTGATGCTGCATGGCCGGCCGCACGAAGTGTTTGTCGCGGTGTTTCTCGACGCCCAGCACCGCGTCACTGCCAGCGAGGAGCTGTTCCGCGGCACGCTGACCCAGACCAGCGTCTATCCGCGCGAGGTGGTGAAGCGGGCGCTGCATCACAACGCCGCAGCGGTGATTTTTGCCCACAACCACCCCTCCGGCGTTGCCGAACCGAGCCGTGCCGATGAGGCCCTGACCCAGGCGCTGAAACAGGCTCTGGCGCTGGTCGACATCCGCGTGCTCGACCATTTTGTTGTTGCCGGTGACGGGGCTTTGTCCTTTTCCGAGCGCGGATTACTGTAACCAATTGTTTTTATTGATTATTTTATAATCCACGCGTTTCGGGCGGGATGCCGACAAGGGTTGAGGCAGGTGGGCTATCCGTGTATCATCGCGCCTTTTTACGAATTCGCGGAGCACAGCAATGGCACGGGTCTGCTGCGTCACCGGCAAAAAGCCGATGGTTGGGAACAATGTTTCCCACGCCAACAACAAGACAAAACGTCGTTTTCTGCCCAATCTGCAGAAACGCCGCTTCTGGGTCGAGAGCGAAAACCGCTGGGTCAGCCTGCGCGTTTCCACCGCCGGCCTGCGCACCATCGACCGCAAGGGCATTGATGTCGTCCTCGCCGACCTGCGCGCGCAGGGCATGAGCATCTAAGGAGCCGAACATGCGCGAAAAAATCAAACTCGAATCGACCGCCGGCACCGGCCACTTCTACACCACCACCAAGAACAAGCGCACCCAGACCGAAAAGATGGAGATCAAGAAGTTCGATCCCGTTGCGCGCAAGCATGTGGTGTACAAGGAAGGCAAGATCAAGTAAGCGCCGTATCAGCGGCAGTGAAAAACCCGCCCTGAGGCGGGTTTTTTATTGCCGCAAAAGCACCCACCAAGAAGCGGGTGCTTGCGCGCAAGCATGTGGTGTACAAGGAAGGCAAGATCAAGTAAGCGCCGTATCAGCGGCAGTGAAAAACCCGCCCT
>JAIENU010000161.1 GCA_019751125.1 Burkholderiales bacterium
GCACTGCGGCTGATCGTCAGCGGACAAACCCTGAACCGGGCCATGCAATCGGGCCTGCGCAAGGGAGAAATCAATTTTTATTTCGAGAAGCAACGCAACTTTGATCTGGTGCGTGACTGCATTCGTGAGTGGCTGGCCCAGAGACCGGCGAAAAAGTAACCGGGCTGCTTCAGGCAGTTTTCAGCATTGTTCCCACGGCAGGCCGTCATGCCGCCACCCGGTTACCGAACCGCGATGATGGTTGTCGTCGAGTTCGCCTTCGAAGCCGTGCAGCACGTTGTAGACTTGGGTGAAGCCGGCGTCTTCCAGCGCGCGTCCGGCATCCAGTGAGCGGTTGCCGCTGCGGCAGATGATCACCACCGGCCGGTCGACACTGGCCGCCTTTTTGACGTGGGCGACGAAATGCGGGTTGATGTCCCAGTTCGGGCCGTCGTTCCAGGCGACATGGATCGCTCCTACCGGATGGCCGACGAACAGATATTCCATTTCGCTGCGGCAGTCGATGAACAGCGCGTTCGGGTTCTGTTTCAGAAAATCGTGGGCCTGTTTCGGTTCAAGATGTTTCATGGCGATTGCCTGACATGCGATAGAGCGATTATAGGCGCCCTCCGGGCTTCACGTAAGTACATGATAAAATTCGGAGTTTCCATGTCTCGCCGACGCCGCTGCGGCGCATCAATCCGATCATGAATCCGCGTACCCGTGTCCAGCAACTCCCCGAACTGCTCAAGCGCCGAATCCTGATTCTTGACGGCGCGATGGGCACGATGATCCAGACCTACAAGCTGGACGAGGCGGCCTATCGCGGCAAGCGTTTCAAGGATTTCCCGCACGAGGTCAAGGGCAACAACGACCTGCTGGTGCTGACCCAGCCGCAGATCATCCGCGAGATCCACGAGCAGTATCTCGACGCCGGTGCCGACATCATCGAGACCAACACCTTCAGCTCGACCTCGGTGGGCATGGCCGATTACCACATGGAAGACCTGGCGTACGAGATGAACGTGGAGGCGGCGAAGCTCGCCCGCGCCGCCGCCGACACCTACGAGAAAAAGGATCCGTCGCGCCCGCGTTTTGTCGCCGGCGCGCTGGGGCCGACGTCGCGTACCGCCTCGATCTCGCCCGACGTCAACGATCCGGGCGCGCGCAACATCACCTTTGACCGCCTGGTCGAGGCGTACAGCGAAGCGGTGAAAGGGCTGGTCGACGGCGGTGCCGACCTGTTCCTGGTCGAGACCATATTCGACACGCTGAACGCCAAGGCCGCGCTGTTCGCGATTGACCAGTATTGCTCGGGACACGGGCTGGAAATCCCGATCATGATTTCCGGGACCATCACCGATGCCTCGGGCCGCACGCTGTCCGGCCAGACCCCGGAAGCCTTCTGGAACTCGATGCGTCATGCCAAGCCGCTGACCATCGGCCTGAACTGTGCGCTGGGTGCCAAGCTGATGCGCCCGTACATCGAGGAACTGTCGAACATCGCCGACACCTTTGTCTGCGCCTATCCGAATGCCGGCCTGCCCAATCCGCTGGCGCCCACCGGTTATGACGAGCTGCCGGACGATACCGCCGGCTTTGTCCTCGATTTCGCGAAAAGCGGGTTCGTCAACGTCGTCGGCGGCTGCTGCGGCACCACGCCGCCGCACATTCGCGCCATCGCCGACATCGTCAGGGACGTCGCGCCGCGCAAAGTGCCGGTGATCGAGAAAAAGATGCGCCTGTCGGGGCTGGAGCCGCTGAACATCGGCGACGACTCGCTGTTCGTCAACGTCGGCGAGCGCACCAACGTCACCGGCTCGCGTGCCTTTGCCAAGCTGATTCTCGCCGGCAACTATGCCGAAGCCGTTTCAGTGGCGCGCCAGCAGGTGGAGAGCGGCGCCCAGGTCATCGACATCAACATGGACGAGGCGATGCTGGATTCGAAGGCGGCGATGACCACCTTCCTCAACCTGATCGCTTCCGAGCCCGACATTTCCCGGGTGCCGGTGATGATCGACTCCTCGAAATGGGAGGTCATCGAAGCCGGGCTGAAGTGCGTGCAGGGCAAGGCCATCGTCAACTCGATCAGCATGAAGGAGGGCGTCGAGCCCTTCAAACACCAGGCGCGGCTGGCCAAGCGTTACGGCGCGGCGGTGGTGGTGATGGCTTTCGACGAAAAAGGCCAGGCCGATACCTACGAGCGGCGCATCACCATCGCGAAGCAGGCCTACGACATCCTGGTCAATGAAGTCGGCTTCCCGGCTGAAGACATCATCATCGACCCGAACATTTTCGCGATTGCCACCGGCATCGAGGAACACAACCGCTACGCCATCGACTTCATCGAGGCCACGCGCTGGATCCGCGAAAACCTGCGCCATGCACGCATCAGCGGCGGCCTGTCCAATGTGTCGTTCTCGTTCCGCGGCAATGATCCGGTACGCGAGGCGATCCATACCGCCTTTCTCTACCATGCGATCAAGGCCGGGCTGACCATGGCCATCGTCAACGCCGGCCAGATCGGCGTCTACGATGACATCCCGAAAGACCTGCTCGAACACGTCGAGGACATCCTGTTCGACCGCCGGCCCGATGCCGCGGAGCGCATGGTGTCCTTTGCCGAGACGGTGAAAGGCAAGGGCAAGGTCGTTGCCGAGGACCTCGCCTGGCGCGCGGCGCCGGTGCGCGAGCGCCTGACCCATGCGCTGGTCAAGGGCATCACGCAGTGGATTGTCGAGGATACCGAGGAGATGCGTGCCGAAATCGAGGCGCGCGGCGGCCGTCCGATCGAAGTCATCGAAGGCCCGCTGATGGACGGCATGAACGTCGTCGGCGACCTGTTCGGCGCCGGCAAGATGTTCCTGCCCCAGGTAGTGAAGTCGGCGCGGGTGATGAAGCAGGCGGTGGCGCACCTGGTGCCCTTCATCGAGGCGGAGAAGGCGCGCATGGGCGACCTCAAGGCCAAGGGCAAGATCGTGCTTGCCACGGTCAAGGGTGACGTACACGACATCGGCAAGAACATCGTCGCCGTGGTGCTCCAGTGCAACAACTACGAAGTCGTCAACATGGGCGTGATGGTGCCGTGGAAGGACATCGCGGAGACCGCGATAAGGGAAAAGGCCGACATCATCGGCCTTTCCGGCCTGATCACGCCCTCGCTCGAGGAGATGGCGCACAACGCGCGCGAGATGCAGCGCACCGGCATGACCATTCCGCTGCTGATCGGCGGTGCCACAACTTCGCGCGTGCATACCGCGGTGAAGATCGCGCCGAATTACGCCGGACCGGTGGTCTGGGTGCCCGATGCCTCGCGCAGCGTCAGCGTGTGCTCGAGCCTGCTCTCCGACGAGCAGCGCCAGGGTTATCTCAACGACCTCGCGGCGGACTACGAACGCGTGCGTGAGCAGCATGCCGGCAAGAAGGGCCCGGAACTGATTCCGCTGGCGGCAGCGCGCGCCAATGCGCACGTCATCGACTGGAAGTCGTATGTGCCGCCGAAGCCGCAGATGCTCGGCCTGAAGCCGCTGAAGAACTACGACCTCGCCGAAATCGCGCGCCATATCGACTGGGGCCCCTTTTTCCAGACCTGGGATCTTGCCGGTCCTTACCCGGCGATCCTCGATGACGCCGTGGTCGGCACGGAAGCGCGCAAGGTGTTCGAGGATGCGCAGGTGATGCTGAAAAAGATCATCGAAGGCCGCTGGCTGACCGCAAACGGCGTCTATGGCCTGTTTCCGGCGGCACGTGTCGACCATGAAGACATCGCGGTGTACGCCGACGAGTCGCGCGCCGCGCCGCTGATGACCTGGCACAACCTGCGCCAGCAGAACCAGAAGCCGACCGGCCGCGCCAACCAGTGCCTGGCCGATTTCATTGCGCCGGCGGATTCCGGCGCGCGCGACTACATCGGCCTGTTTGCGGTGACCGCCGGCCTGGGCATCGAAAAACATCTGGAGCGCTTCGAGAAGGCGAATGACGACTACTCGTCGATTCTGCTGAAGGCGCTGGCCGACCGTCTCGCGGAGGCTTTTGCCGAACTGCTGCACCTGCGCGTGCGCCGCGAGTTCTGGGGTTATGCCGCCGGCGAGAAGCTTGATGCTGAGGCACTGATCGCCGAGAAATACCGCGGCATCCGTCCGGCGCCGGGTTACCCGGCCTGTCCGGATCACACCGAGAAGGGGCCGCTGTTCGATGTGCTGCAGGCCTCGCGCATCGACCTGCGGCTGACCGAATCCTTTGCCATGTGGCCGGCTTCCTCGGTCAGCGGCTTTTACCTGTCGCATCCCGACGCGCAGTACTTCGCCGTCGGCAAGATCGACCGCGACCAGGTCGCCGACTACGCGCGGCGCAAGGGCATCAGCGTCGAGGACGCCGAGCGCTGGCTGGCGCCCAACCTCGGCTACAACCCCGCTTGAACGCGGCAGCTGCGCGGTTTTTCGCGCTGGCGGATCGCGGCGGGCGCTGGGGCTGGCGTTATGTGCTGGGCCTGCCGCTGATCGTCCTGCTCTGGCTGTATGGAGGCGGCGAAGCCTATGAAGCCGCACTGCAACTGCCGCTGGGTGTGGTTACAGGTTTTGTCGCACTGAATGCCAGCATCCTCGCGCTGCTTGTTGCCACCGTGCTGGTGCTGACCCTGCTGCATCGCCGCTCCTGGCGCACGCTGGTGACGCCGCATCCCGCCATCGACTGGCGCCGCGCCGCATCTGCAGCGGCAGTCTGGGGTGGCCTGCTGCTGGCGTCGTCGCTGCTGGAGGCGCTGCTGTATCCGGGGCGTTATGTGTGGACTTTTGAATTGCAGTTGTGGCTGCCTTTCATGGTTGCAGTGCTCGTGCTGACGCCGCTGCAATGCCTGGCCGAGGAACTGGCCTTTCGCGGCTATCTGCTGCAGGCACTGGGCCGGTTGTGGGCGGCGCCGTGGTTCGCGATCATTGCCAGCGCCGCGCTGTTCATGCTGCCGCACCTGTTCAATCCCGAGGTTGCGGCCTACGGTTTCTGGCTGATGGCAGCCAATTATTTCGTGATGGGGCTGTTTCTCGCCTGGATCACGCTGCGCGATGGCCGGCTTGAACTTGCGATCGGCGCCCATGCAGCGAACAATGTGCTGCTCGCGCTGACCGTGAATTACGAGGATTCGGTGTTCGACACACCCTCGCTGTTTACCGCCGACGCGCTGGACCCGGCGTATTCACTGCTGAC
>JAIENU010000080.1 GCA_019751125.1 Burkholderiales bacterium
TAGAGCCAGCCGTTGCGCGCATTGCGGGTCGGCAGCACGCAGTCGAACATGTCGATGCCGGCGCTGACCGCGGCAACGATGTCCGCCGGCGTGCCCACCCCCATCAGGTAGCGCGGGTGGTCGGCGGGCAGCTGCGGCGCGGTGTGGCGCAGGATGCGCAGCATGTCGGGCTTGGGCTCGCCCACCGACAGGCCGCCGATGGCATAGCCGTCGAAGCCGATCCCGGTCAGCTCGCGCAGCGACTCGTCGCGCAGGTCTTCATACATGCCACCCTGGACGATGCCGAACAGCGCATTGGGGTTGCCGGCATGCGCCGCCTTGCTGCGCGCCGCCCAGCGCATCGACAGCCGCATCGAGTCACGCGCCTGCTCATGGGTCGCCGGGTGCGGCGTACATTCATCGAAGGCCATCACGATGTCGGAATTGAGCACGCGCTGGATGCGCATCGACTCTTCCGGCGTCAAAAAGCAGCTATCACCATTCACCGGCGACTGGAATTTCACGCCCTCCTCGCTGATCTTGCGCAAATCACCGAGGCTGAACACCTGGAAGCCGCCGGAGTCGGTGAGGATCGGGCCGTCCCAGCCGATGAAGCGGTGCAATCCGCCGTGTGCGCCGATGACCTCCAGCCCGGGCCGCAGCCAGAGGTGGAAGGTGTTGCCGAGGATGATCTGCGCGCCGAGGCCGCGCACTTCCTGCGGGCTCATGCCCTTTACCGCGCCGTAGGTGCCCACCGGCATGAAGGCCGGAGTGTCGATCGTGCCGTGCGCCGTTTCGAGCACGCCGCGCCGGGCAGCTCCATCCGTCGTCTTCAAGGTGAATTTCATGCCCGAATTTGTCATGACAACATCGGCGCGCGTTCGATCAGCATCGCATCCCCGTAACTGAAAAAGCGGTAACGCTGCGCCACCGCATGGGCATAGGCACGGCGGATGTTGTCCACGCCACCGAACGCAGACACCAGCATCAACAGCGTCGACTTCGGCAGATGGAAATTGGTGATCAGCCGGTCAACGACACGAAAACGGTAGCCAGGCGTCACAAACAGCCGGGTTTCCGCAGCGCCGGCACGCAGCCCGCCTTCGGCCGCTGCGGATTCCAGTGCGCGCAGGCTGGTGGTGCCGACCGCGACCACCTTGCTGCCACGCCGCTTGGCCGCTGCAACCGCATCAACAGTCTGCTGCGGCAGGCTGTACCACTCGCTGTGCATGCGGTGTTCGGCGATGTTCTGCACCCGCACCGGCTGGAAAGTGCCGGCGCCGACATGCAGTGTCAACGTCGCCACCGTGACACCGTGACCACGCAGGGCATCGAGCATTGCGTCATCAAAATGCAGGCCGGCGGTGGGCGCTGCCACCGCGCCGGGATTTCTGGCATACACGGTCTGGTAGCGCGACTCGTCGCCGGCATCGGCGGCATGGGTGATGTATGGCGGCAGCGGCAGCAGGCCGTGGCGCTCGATCTGCGCAAACACATCGTCTTCCGGAAACGCCAGCCGGTAGAGCTCGCCTTCACGGCAAATCACCGTCAGTTCCAGACCGCCGTCGATCAGCAGCCCCGCGCCGGGCTTCGGCGCATGGCTCGCGCGGATCTGCGCCAGCGCCTCGCGTCCGCCCAGTACACGTTCGATCAGGATTTCGATGGCGCCGCCGCTGTCCTTGCGTCCGGTCAGCCTGGCCTTGATCACCCGCGTGTCGTTGACCACCAGCAGGTCGCCCGGCTGCAGCAGTTGCAGCATATCGGTGAAAACATGGTCGCCGATCCGGCCGCTGGCACCGTCGAGGTGCAACAGGCGGCTGGCCTGCCGCTGTGCCGCCGGTGACTGCGCAATCAGCGCCTCGGGCAGGTCATAGTCAAAATCATCCAGTTGCATCGCGCGGATTATACGTATCGGCGACACGGACGGTTGCCGCGGCAGCGGCGTTTGGCCGATAATCGTCCACCCCGTGCCTCGGTGGTGGAATTGGTAGACGCGCCGGACTCAAAATCCGGTGCCGCAAGGCGTGTCGGTTCGAGTCCGACCCGAGGCACCACCCTGACAACAGCCGGGCTGCGGCTTGATGGCCGGCGCCGGACACCCCACCACAACGGAAATCATCATGAGCGAACCCGAAATCGGCGTCAGCATCGAAGGCCATGTCGCAACGGTGGAGCTGCGCCGTCCGCCCAACAACTTTCTCGATGTCGAGCTGATCGGCGAACTCGCCACCGCGCTGGAAACGCTGGACCGCGACAACAATGTGCGCGCCGTGGTGCTCGCCGCCGCCGGAAAACATTTCTGCGCCGGCGCCAACCTGAAAAAACGCGTTGATGACGAAGCCGCGGGCAAGAAGCAGGTCGCGCAGCCGCGCCACCTCTACCACGAGGCCCAGCGACTGGTGCTGACGAAAAAACCGATCATCGCCGCGGTCCAGGGCAGCGCCATCGGCGCCGGCCTCGGCCTCGCGCTGGTCGCCGATTTCCGCGTGACCTGCAAGGAAGCCCGCCTCGCCGCCAACTTTGCGGCGATGGGCTACCACCCCGGCTTCGGCATGACGGTCACCCTGCCACGCCTGGTCGGCCATCAGACGGCGAAGTGGCTGTTCCTGACCGGCAAGCGCATCCCCGGCGACGAAGCCGTGGCGATGGGCCTGGCCGATCGCCTGGTGGCGCAGGAGGATGTGCGCAAGGTCGCGCAGGAGATGGCTGCCGAGCTCGCGAAGTGCGGACCGCTGGCGGTTCAGGCCACGCGCGAAACGCTGAACGGCGATCTGTTCGCGGCATTCCGCGCCGCCACCGAACGCGAGGCCTTCATCCAGATGATGCTGCGCGAGACCAACGACTTCAAGGAAGGCGTCAAGGCCGGATTCGATCGCCGCGATCCGGTGTTCACCGGCAGTTGAGCCGGCGTATCAGGGCGTGGTGACTTCGACGTTGTCGATCAGCCGCGTCTTGCCGAGCCGCGCCGCGGCGAGGACCACCAGCTCGCGCTCGCCGTTGGCCGGCGGCTGCAGGTCGCTGCGGCGGCGCACCGCGACGTAATCCGGTTTCCAGCCGTGTTTGGCCAGTTCGGCCATCGCCGCCAGTTCGACGCGCTGGTAATCGCGCGCGCCCATCGCAATCTCGCCCTTCGCGTTGCGCAGCACGCGGTACAGCCGCGGCGCCTCCTGGCGCTCGGCCGGCGTGAGATAGGAATTGCGTGAGGACAGCGCAAGGCCGTCCTCGGCGCGCACCGTTTCGGCGAGGATCAGCTCGATCGGCAGCGCGAACTGGCGCACCATGTTCGACAGCACCAGGCACTGCTGGTAGTCCTTCTTGCCGAAGATCGCCGCATGCGGGCCGACCATGTTGAACAGCTTCAGCACCACGGTCGCGACACCGCGGAAGTGGCCCGGCCGTGCACCACCGTCGAGGATGTGCTGCAGGTCCGAGGGCTCGACCACAAAGGTCTGCGGTTCGGGATAGATCTCGCGCTCGTCGGGTGCGAACACCACATCGACGCCGGCCTTGCGCAACCGCTCGCAGTCCGCTTCAAACGTGCGCGGATAGCGGTCGAAGTCCTCGCGCGGCCCGAACTGCAGGCGGTTCACGAAAATGCTGACCACGGTGCAGGCTGCGCGCGGTTTGGCGATGCGCATCAGCTCGATATGGCCTTCGTGCAGATTGCCCATCGTCGGCACGAACACGTTGTCGGGTTCGCGGCGCAGGCGCTCGCGCAATTCGGCTACGGAGTGGATGACGTCCATGGCTTGAACAGGATTGAGGCGGGTTGCGGATCGGGTCGGCGGCAGGGCTGAGGGCCGCTATTGTAAACGCAGCACCAGGCGGAGCCGACTCGCCATCAATCCTAGAAAGAGTGCTCCTTGCCCGGAAACTTCCCGGACTGCACTTCTGAAATGTACAAGGCCACCGCATCCTGGATCGAACCGGCGGCGGCCTTCATGTAGTTTTTGACGAACTTGGCTTTCTTGCCGGGATAGACGTCGAGCATGTCGTGCAGCACCAGCACCTGGCCGTGGCAATCGGCACCGGCACCGATGCCGATGGTCGGCACGCCGGCGGCCGCGGTGACCTGGCTTGCCAGCGCCGCCGGTATCGCCTCCAGCACGATCATGCCGGCACCCGCCTGCTCGAGCACGCGCGCGTCATCGAGCAGGCGCTGGGCGGCGTCCTCCTCGCGGCCCTGCACGCGGTAGCCGCCGAGCTGGTGCACCGACTGCGGCGTGAGGCCGAGGTGGCCGCACACGGGTATGCCGCGCTCGGTGAGAAAAGTGATCGTCTCCAGCATCGGCCGCCCGCCCTCGATTTTCACCATCTGCGCGCCGGCAGCCATGATCTCGGCGGCGTTGCGGAAGGCTTCCTGCGGGCTCACCTGGAAAGTGCCAAAGGGCATGTCGCCGATGATGAAGGCGCGTTTGGCGCCGCGCGCGACGCAGGCGGTGTGGTAGACCATGTCGCGCAGCGTGACCGGCAGCGTCGATTCATGGCCCTGCAGCACGTTGCCCAGCGAATCGCCGATCAGCAGCGTGTCGATGCCCGCGGCATCGAGCAGCGCCGCGAAACTCGCGTCATAGGCGGTGAGCATGGTGATCTTCTGCCCGTCGCGCATCATCTTGTGCAGGTTGCTGAGTGTCGTGCGCATGGTGTGTCCTTAATTGCCCTGGCTGAAAAATTCGCGCGGGCCGCGCATGCCGTTGATCCGGCGCAACAATAAATCAAAATCCGCGGCGGAATCAACGAAGTTCAGATGTTCGACGTTGACGATCAGCAGCGGCGCCGCGTCATAGTGGTGGAAAAACCGCGCATAGGTGTCGGCCAGGCGCAGCAGATACTCGTCGGGGATGGTTTTTTCGTAGCTGGTGGCGCGCCGGCGCACCCGCTCGACCAGGGTCTCGGCACCGGCCTGCAGGTAGATCACCAGGTCGGGTTGTGGTGCCTGCGGCTTCAGGTGGTCGTAGATCTGCCGGTACAGCGCAAGCTCGTCATCCTTCAGGTTCATCCGCGCGAACAGCGGATCCTTTTCCAGCATGAAGTCGGCGACAGTGACACCGCGGAACAGATCGGATTGCACCAGATCACGCACCTGGTTCGCGCGCTGGAACAGGAAAAACAGCTGCACCTGCAGCGCATTACGTGCCGGGTCGCGGTAAAAGCCCGGCAGGAAGGGATTGGCGTCAGGATCCTCCAGCAGCGTTGCCGCACCGAGGTGGCTGGCGAGCCGGCGCGCCAGTGTGGTCTTGCCCGAGCCGATCGGCCCTTCGACCACGATGTAGCGGTACTTCGCGGCAAGG
>JAIENU010000086.1 GCA_019751125.1 Burkholderiales bacterium
AAAATCCGGTTTTGCGTGGTGCCAGAGACAACAAAGCCGCCCTGAGGCGGCCTTGTCGGTCCTTCGATATGCCGCTGTCGATCAGCGCTTCGAGAACTGTTTGCGACGGCGCGCCTTGCGCAGGCCAACCTTCTTGCGCTCGACTTCGCGCGCATCGCGCGTCACCAGACCGGCCTTGCGCAGCACCGGCTTCAGGGCTTCGTCGTAGTCGATCAGTGCGCGGGTGATGCCGTGGCGCACTGCACCGGCCTGGCCCGACTCGCCGCCACCGGTGACGTTGACCGCGATGTCGAAGCTGTCGAGCTTCTCGATCAGGGCCAGCGGCTGGCGCACAACCATGCGGCCGGTTTCACGCGAAAAAAATTCGTCAACCGGCTTGCCGTTGACGACGATGCTGCCCTTGCCCGGCTTCAGGAAAACGCGGGCCACCGCGCTTTTGCGACGGCCGGTGCCGTAGTTTTTATCGACTGCTGCCATGTTCTTTTCCTGCCTGTTCAGATTTCGAGGGTCTTCGGCTGCTGCGCGGTATGCGGATGATCCGTGCCGGCATAAGCCTTCATCTTTTTCAGCATTGCATAACCGAGCGGTCCCTTCGGCAGCATGCCCTTGACGGCCTTTTCGAGCACACGCGCCGGGTGTTTGGCGTGCATCTTCTCGAAAGTGGTCGTGTAGAGGCCGCCGGGATAGCCGCTGTGGCGGTTATACAGCTTGTCCTTGGCCTTGTTGCCGGTAACGCGCAGCTTGTCGACATTGACGACGACAATGAAATCGCCGGTGTCGATGTGACGGGTGAATTCGGGCTTGTGCTTGCCGCGCAGGCGATGCGCAATTTCGGCGGCAAGGCGGCCGAGCACTTTGTCGGAAGCGTCAACGAGGAACCAGTCGCGTTTGACGTCGCTCGGTTTTGCGGAATAGGTCTTCATGCTGTGTAGTCCTGCACGCCTTCGGGCGTCGGTCGGTTTGGTGATTCAGAGAACCGCGAATTCTATGGGAAATCAAGCGCCTGTGTCAAACTCTGGCGCCACCCCGGATTTCCTGGCCAAACACCGGGGTTTGATATTTTTATTATTATAATCAATTAGTTACAAATAATGCTCTCGTGGCAACTGACCAATGCCGTTGCAGCGTTACTGATCCCTCCAGGGGGACTGCTGGTCCTGCTCGGGCTGGGCCTGTGGCTGAGCCGGCGATGGCCGCGTGTCGGCAGATCACTGGCGGTTGCCGCCGCTGCCGCCCTGTACCTGCTGTCCACACCGCTGGCCGGTGATGCGCTGTTGCGCTGGTGGGAAACCCCGCCGGCGCCGGCGACCGACCTCGGACCGGACAGCGGCGCCCGGGCGATCGTGGTGCTCGGCGGCGGCATCTACGGCAATGCGCCCGAATACGGTGGCGATACCGTTCACGCCATGGCGCTGGAACGGCTGCGTTACGCCGCCCTCCTGCAACGCCGCAACCGGCTGCCGCTGCTGGTCAGCGGCGGCAATCCGGCGGCTGACGGCAGTGACGAGGCACAGACCATGCGCCGTACGCTGGAACAGGATTTCGGCGTGCCGGTGCGCTGGAGCGAAAACCGCTCGCTGAATACCCTGGGCAACGCGCGCCTCTCGCGGGAACTGCTGGCGCGCGAAGGCATTGACCGCATCCTGCTGGTCACCCACGCCTGGCACATGCCGCGGGCGCGCCTCGCCTTCGAGCACGCCGGCTTCAGCGTGATTGCGGCGCCGACCGTACACAGCACCCGGCACAGGCTGCGCCTGACCGACCTGCTACCCGATGCCGGCGCGCTGCGCGACAGCGCGCTGGTCTGCCACGAAGTGATCGGCCTGGTCTGGTATCGTGTGCGGCTGCTGGCAGGAACCTGAGCATGGAGACCGCATGAAAGCGCGCATCAAATGGATAGAAAACGTGTCCTTCGTCGCCGAGTCCGGCAGCGGACACGCGATGGTGATGGACGGGGCACCGGAAGGCGGCGGGCGCAATCTCGGCCCGCGGCCGATGGAAGTGGTGCTGATGGGCACCGGTGGCTGCACCGCCTATGACGTGGTGCACATCCTGCGCAAGTCACGGGCGCCGGTCACCGACTGCGTGGTCGAGATCGACTCCGAACGCGCGGCAGAAGACCCCAAGGTCTTCACCAGGATTCATTTCCACTTCATTGTCAGTGGCAAGGGACTGAAGCCGGCGCAGGTGGAACGTGCCGTGCACCTGTCAGCGGAAAAATACTGCTCGGCCTCGATCATGCTCGGCAAGACCGCGGCGATCACCCACGATTTCGAGATCCGCGACACCGGAACTGAAGGCGGCTGAGCACCGTCGGCAACTTCAGAGGTGATAGGCGGTGCGGGTCATCACCCGAGAAGCCAGCCGCATCGCCGATTTCACCGGAGCCGGCAGTTCGGCACCACCATGGTCAACGGCGGTATCGGCGTGACGCGCCTCATCTTCACGCATGAGCTCGACGATTGCGCGGCTCCTGGCGTCATCCGCGGGCAGGCCTTCGAGATGCCCTTCAAGGTGGCTTACCACCTGGCGCTCGGTCTCGGCGAGAAAACCGAGGTTCCATTTGTCCCCGAGCAGCCCCGCCGCCGCTCCCATCGCGAATGAACCGGCATACCACAGCGGGTTGAGCACGCTCTTGCGCCCGCCCAGTTCGCCGATACGGCGCTCGGTCCATGCCAGATGTTCGGTCTCTTCACGCGCCGCCGCCTCCAGCGCCTCGCGAGCCCTGCTGTCACGTGCAGTCAGCGCCTGCCCCTGATACAGCGCCTGGGCGCAGATCTCACCGCAATGATTGACCCGCATCAGCGCCGCGGCATGGGCTCTCGCCGCGGCATCCAGTTCGGCCTCGGGCAGATGGGCACCGGGCTGCGGGCGCTGGCTGCGTGCCGGCGCAAACAGCGTGCGCAAACCCTTGTCAAAACCGATGATCAGATCGTCGATGCGCAGCATGCCGTTCCTCCTCCCTAGGCAAACAGGCGCTGCAATTCAGCGCCGGGATCGGCGGCGCGCATGAAGGCCTCGCCAACCAGAAAACCGTGCACCTGGTGCGAACGCATGCGCCGCACATCCTCGGGCTTGAGGATGCCGCTTTCAGTGATCACGGTACGCTGCGCAGGCACCCGCTCCAGCAAACCCAGCGTGGTATCCAGCGTGGTCTCGAAAGTGCGCAGGTTGCGGTTGTTGATGCCCAGCAGGGGTGTGCGCAGTTGCAGCGCCGCGTCGAGTTCACCACCATCGTGAACCTCAACTAGCACTGCCATGCCGAGTTCCAGCGCAACACCTTCGAGCTCGGCCATGCGGGCGGCATCCAGCGCCGCCACGATCAGCAGGATGCAGTCGGCGCCGGCCGCACGGGCCTCGTACACCTGGTACGGATCGACCATGAAGTCCTTGCGCAACACCGGCAGGCTGCAGGCGCCACGCGCCGCTTTCAGGTCATCGAGCCGACCCTGGAAGAACTGGCGGTCGGTCAGCACCGACAGGCAGGCCGCGCCGTGGCGCTCATAACTGGCGGCAATCGCCGCCGGATCAAAATGTTCGCGCAGCACACCCTTGCTCGGGCTGGCTTTTTTGACTTCGGCAATCACCGCGGCACGACCGGCGCTGATCTTCGCGCGTATCGCCCCGGCAAAATCACGAGCCGGCGCCATGTCGCGAGCCGCGGCCCGGATCTGCGCCAGCGGCAACACGGCTTGTGCTGCGGCCACTTCTTCGGCCTTGACCGCAAGAATACGCTGCAGGATGTCAGCCATTGGACTTGGACTGGGTAAACGCAACAAACTGGTCGAGTTTCTGCCGTGCCGCACCGCTGGCCAACGTGGCCAGCGCCAGCTTCACGCCTTCGGCCAGCGTGGCGGCCTTGCCGGCAATGTAAATGCTGGCACCGGCGTTCAGCGCCACGATGTCGCGCGCAGCGCCATCCTGGTTGCCCAGCGCGGCCAGCATCATGTCGCGCGACTGTTCGACGTTCTCGACACGAATCGCGTTGTTGTTGTGGGTCTTCAGGCCGACGTCGGCCGGGGCCACCATGTATTCACGCACCGTGCCGTCCTTCAGTTCGCCAACCGCGGTCGGGCCGCTGATCGACAATTCGTCGAGGCCTTCCAGCCCGTGCACGATCATCACCCGCCGGCTGCCCAGGCGCTGCAGCACGCGTGCCTGGATACCGACCAGATCGGGATGGAATACGCCCATCACCTGCTGTTTGGCGCCCGCGGGATTGGTCAGCGGACCGAGGATGTTGAAAATGGTCTTCACGCCCAGTTCGCGCCGCACCGGAGCGGCGTGTTTCATCGCGCTGTGGTGATTGGGGGCGAACATGAAGCCGATCCCGGTCTCGGCGATCGACTGCGCAACCAGTTCGGGCTTCAGGTTGATATTGACACCGAGCAGCTCCAGCACGTCGGCGCTGCCCGACTTGCTCGACACCGAGCGTCCGCCATGTTTGGCGATTCTTGCACCCGCGGCTGCCGCAACAAACATCGCTGCCGTCGATACGTTGAACGTGTGCGCCGAATCACCGCCGGTGCCGCAGGTGTCAATCAGCTCCGGCGAATCAGGCACCGGCACCGGGGTCGCGAATTCGCGCATCACCGTCGCCGCTGCGGCGATTTCGCCGATGGTTTCCTTTTTGACACGCAGGCCGGAGATGATGGCCGCGATCAGCACCGGCGACACTTCTCCACCCATGATCTGCCGCATCAGCGAAAGCATTTCGTCGTGGAAAATCTCGCGGTGCTCGATGATGCGTGTCAGCGCTTCCTGGGGTTTCATCGCGGCGCTTCCTCCAGAAAATTCCTCAGCAATTGATGGCCATGCTCGGTCAGTATCGATTCGGGATGGAACTGCACCCCCTCCACCGCCAGCGTCTTGTGGCGCACGCCCATGATCTCACCGTCATCGGTGCGGGCGGTGACTTCGAGGCAGTCAGGCAGGCTTTCGCGTTCGATCACCAGCGAGTGATAACGCGTCGCCGAGAACGGCTGCGGCAAGCCGCGGAACACCCCCTTGCCCTGGTGGTGGATCAGCGAGGTCTTGCCGTGCATCAGCTGCTGGGCATGGATGATTCTGCCGCCAAAGGCCTGTCCGATGCTCTGGTGACCGAGGCAGACGCCGAGGATGGGTATCCGCCCGGCAAAACTCTTGATCAGCGGCACCGAAACACCGGCCTCATTGGGCGTACAGGGCCCCGGCGATACCACGATGCGCGCCGGCTTCATCGCCTCGATGTCCTCGAGCGTGATTTCATCATTGCGGTGTACGGCGACATCTTCGCCTAGCTCGCCGAAATACCGCACCAGGTTGTAGGTGAAGGAGTCGTAGTTGTCGAGCATCA
>JAIENU010000190.1 GCA_019751125.1 Burkholderiales bacterium
GGCACCACCGACGAGGACATGCTCGAGCTCGCACTGTGGCTGAAGATGAACGGTTTCCGTGCCGACCAGGTGCAGGCTTTCCTGCCGTCGCCGATGGCCACCGCGACGGCGATGTATCACTCGGGCAAGAATCCGCTGCGCAAGGTCACCCGCGACAGCGAGGAAGTGGTGATTCCGAAGGGCCTCAAGGTGCGCCGGCTGCACAAGGCTTTCCTGCGTTACCACGATGCCGAGAACTGGCCGATGCTGCGCGATGCGCTGCGGCGCATGGGCCGTGCCGATCTGATCGGGCCCGGCAAGCGCCAGCTGATTCCAGCCTTCCAGCCGGCAGGCACCGGCTTGCGGCCCGAGGGCGCGCGCAAGCCGACCAAGTACCAGAAATTCCGCACCCAGCACACGGGCCTGCCACCGGCACCGCAAAGCCGCGACCGCAAGGCAGTGGCGGCCACCGCCAAAAGCCCGGCGAAAAAAGCGGTTGCAACGGCAAACAAGCCGCGTGTGCGCAGCGCAAAGCCGCGCTGAATCAGGCACTTTCTGCTTCTAGCGGGTTTCTTCGGCGGTACTCAGCACGGCTTCGCGACGCGCCTTGTTGCGTTTTATCGCGTTCATCGTGGTCACCACCAGCATGTCGAGCATGCAGTAGAAGGTGCCGGCGGCGAGCGGTGGATTCATCGTGGTCCATCCGACCACCGGCACTTCGTGCAGCCATTCCCAGTTGCCGATCGCGGTGCCGTAGATTTCCAGCCCCAGCGAAAGCATGAACATCACCGCATAGAGCTTGCGGCCGTTGCTGAACACCATGCACATCAGCAGCAGCGCGTAGAGGATCAGGCCCATGGTGTCGGCACCGATCCACGCCAGGATGATCACCGGCGGCGCTGCGGCCAGCGGCACCGCCCAGATGATCGAATCGGGCATGTGCTTGCTGATTGCAATGCCCAGCACAAACACCAGCGCATGCGCCGGCGGCACAAACAGCGGAATGTTGTGCAACCGGTATTCGTAGAGGCCCCAGCCCAGCGACAGGAATATTTCGCCAGCGGTGGCATAGGCCACGCAGAGCATCATGCTCAGGCGCGTATCGGGCGTGGAGCGTGTCAGCCAGTACAGCAGGATCGCCCAGGTGACCACGCTGACCACGTCCTGCCCCCAGGGCAGGTGCTGGTCGACAAGCAGACCGATGCTGATCAGCGCAACGATGGTCCAGGCGGGAAGCGGCAGTCCGGGTTCCGGGTTTGTTGCGCCTGTATTCAAGTGAGCGCCCTGGAAAATTTATAAGCCATTGTTTTTATTGATTATTTTATGCTCATTTTCCAGTAAATCTGGCTTTGCGTTTTTCCTTGAAACTGGCGATGCCTTCCTTGGCGTCGCCGCTCTGGCGGATACGCTGGATGGTGGCGCGGCCCTGTGCGGCGAGTTCCGAAGGACCCTTGGGAATGACACGGCCGACGTAATCGCGCAGCACCGACAGCACCATCGGCGCGTTGTCGGCAAGCTGGCGTGCATAGACCAGCGCAGCCTCCAGCTGTTTGCCGGGCTCGGCCAGCTGATTGACCAGGCCGACCTGGTACATGCGTTCGGCGGAGATCTCGTTGCCGACCAGCATCAGTTCCATCGCCACCTTGTGCGGGATACGCGCGGCAAGTCCGGCAATCGCGGCGCCGGTGAAGCCGACCTTGGCTTCGGGGAACATGAACTTCGCATCACTCGTCGCGACGCAGAGGTCGCACATCTGCACGATCACCACGCCGCCGCCGACCACCCAGCCGCCGACCGCCGCAATCATCGGTTTCTGCATCATCACACCGACATTGGGCACGCAGGCCGGGAAATCCTCGGGCGGGCCCTTGATGTCGGCGCCGCCGGTGAAATGTTCGCCGGCATGGGTCAGCACGCCGACGCGGTCATCGCCGTCGTTCAGCCGTTCCAGTGCGGCGCGCAGCTGCAGCGCGACCTCGTTGTTGATGGCGTTGCGTTTCTCGGGGCGGTTCAGCGTGATGATGGCGACGCCGTCGCGGGATTCGTAGGTCACTACAGATGTGGTCATGGCATGTCCTTCTTGTTCAGTCGATGAGCGTGGCGCGGCCGTCGAGTGCGATCGCGCCGCGGCCGGCTTCCAGCACCAGCAGGGGATTGATGTCGAGTTCGGCGAGCCGCGGCCCGAGTGCGGCGGCGAGCGTGCTCAGGCGCGCGACGGCCTCGGCCAGCGCGTCGATGTCGGCGGGTTTGCGGCCGCGCGCGCCCTTGAGCACCGGCGCGATGCGTAATTGCGAGATCAGACGTTTGGCATGATCCGCGGATACTGGCGCCACGGCCATCTGTACGTCATCGAGGATTTCGACGAGCACGCCGCCACTGCCGACGATGACCACCGCGCCGAACTGCGCATCCCAGCGGCAGCCAACGATCAGTTCAATGCCACCGGTCAGCATTGGCTGCACCACGCAGCCGTCGAGTACGGCGCCGGGCTGGTGCGCGGCGAGTCCGGCGGCAATCGTCTGCCAGGCGGCGCGCAACTCAGCTTCATCAGCGAGATTCAATTGCACCGCGCCGGCTTCACTCTTGTGCACGAGATTCCGGCTGACGCCCTTGAGCACCACCGGCCAGCCGATCTGCCTTGCCTGTGCAAGCGCTTCGTCAACCGTCGGCGCCAGCATGTCTTCCGTGGTGGCGATACCACAGCTGCGCAGCAATTTCTTGGTATCCGGTTCATTGAGGCGGCCGGCGGGAAGCGTTGATGCATGTTTCAGTGCGGTTTCGCTTAGGGCTGAAGCCGGAGCGGAGGGCGGCGGGTTACGCAGCGCCTCACCGTAATCGACTGCGGCACGCAGCACGCGCAGCGCATCATCGAGGCGGTTGGTGAACGGGCAGCCGATGTCGCGCAGCGCCTGGCGCGCGCCATCGACCAGCGTGCCCGGTGTGAGCAGGATGGCGGTCGGCTTGCCGGCTTCGAGTGCGGCCTGTCCCCATTGCCGCACCTTGTCCTCCAGTTGCGGCGTGGTTGCCACCGCGATCAGGATCGCGCCGATCGCGGGATCAGTGGCAAAAGCGCGGTAGGCAGTGAGTGCACTGTCGAGGCCGCTGGCGCGTGGAAGGCCGCCGACGTCGAGCGGGTTGATCATCCGTCCCGGTGGTAGCAGCGGGCGCAATGCAGCTTCAGTGGCTGCGCCGGGCGACGCGAGTGTCAGCCCGGCCGCGGCGACGCGGTCACCGGTAACCGCGACAGTGCCGCCTGACGGCGAGATCACCGCAATCGTCGAGGATTGCGGCACACCGCTGCGGATCAGGAAATCGGCGCAGTAGATCAAAGCTTCCGGATCGTCGACCAGGATCACCGCATGGTCGCGGCAGGCGGCTTCCCATACCGCATGGGAACCGGCGAGGCTCGCGGTGTGCGATTGCGTGAGCTGCTGACCGGCCTCGCTGCGTCCGGCCTTGACCGCGAGTATGGGTTTGCCGGCGGTGCGTGCGCGGTGCGCGAGTTCGAGAAAACGCCGTCCGTCCTTCAGTCCCTCGACATAGAGGCAGATCGCGCGCGTGGTCTCATCGTCGATGAAATATTCAATCAAGTCGCACAGTTCGATGTCGGCCTGGTTGCCGACGGTGGCGGCGACGCTGAAGCCGGCGCCACAGTCCTGAGCATGGGAAATCAGCGAAGCCATCAGCGAGCCGCTCTGGCAGGCGAGGCCGATGGCGCCGCGCGGCATCGGTCCTGATGCGAGGGCCACGGATGAGGTCAGGGCAAGGTTCAGCGGCGGGTTGATGTAGCCGAGGCAGTTGGGTCCGATCAGGCGCAGGCCGTTGCGGCGTGCGATGGCCACCAGTTCATCCTGGCGCGCGGCACCTTCGGCACCGGTTTCGGCGAAATCGGCAGTGATCACCACGGCGCCGCGCACGCCGGCGCGGCCGGCGTCTTCGAGTGCAGTGGCGAGGTGGGCCGCGGGCAAGGCGAGCAGGCAGGCATCAACGTCGAGTCCGCTGCCGTCGAGCCGGGGCAGTGCCGGGATGCCGAGGACTTCAGTTGCCGTGGGATGGACCGGAACGATGCGGCCGGCATAACCGTGTTTGCGCAGGAATTGCATGACGCGGCCGCCGAATTTGGCCGGGTCGGCGGAAGCGCCATACACGGCGACGCTGCGCGGACTGAAGATCGCCTGCAGTGTGCGCAGTGTGGAAAGGGCTGTGCTCATCGAAGGCGTCGAGGATAACATCGGCGCCATCGTGCATCCGTTGCGCCAGCCGGCGCGCGGTCATCCGCCAAATAACAACAGGAGGGGACATCATGGAAGACGTGGCCGTAGTGACCGGCGCCAGTTCCGGTATCGGCGAGGCAATCGCGCAGGATCTGCTCGACCAGGGGCGCACCGTGGTGACCTTGCAGCGGCGTCCGCCGCGGATCAAACACCCGAAAATCCTGTTCCACGAAGTGGATCTGACGGATGCCGTGGCAGCGACTGCGGTGGCGAAGCAGGTCGCCGCGGCCTACCCGGTGCGTTACCTGGTCAACAACGCCGGTGCCAACCGGCCGGGCAGCCTGGAGGCGGCGACGGTGGAGGACATGGATCATGTCTATGCGCTGAATGTACGGGCGGCAATGATCCTGATCCAGACCCTGGTGCCGGGCATGCGTGCGGCAAAGTTTGGCCGCATTGTCAGCATTTCCTCGCGGGCCATTCTCGGCAAGACCCAGCGCCTGGCCTATGCTGCCGGGAAGGCCGGTCTGGTCGGTATGACCCGGGTACTTTGCCTGGAGTTAGCTGCAGATGGCATCACGATCAATGCAGTTGCGCCAGGTCCGGTGGCCACCGAGCTGTTCGACAATGGTCATCCCCAGGGCAGTGCCAAGCGCCAGGCGGTGATCGACAGCATCCCGGTGAAGTGGGTCGGTACGCCCAGGGATGTGGCGCGGGCGGTGGGCTTTTTCCTGAGCCCGGATGCCGGTTATATCTCGGGCCAGACCCTGTTTGTCTGCGGTGGCAGCAGTGTCAGCGGTTCTGGCGGAAACTGATCAATTAACTAGTTGATTTAATTAATATTTTAATTTTTTACGCGAACCGGCCTGTCAAGCCATGCTGTGAGCGTGTGCTCACTGATGTTGCGCCAAGGGTGTCAGTCAAGACTGATTGGTGGGCCAGGCGCCAGGGAAATTTCAGGGTGATTTGAGGAGGCAAGGGAGGCTTGCGGCCAGGCTGGGGTTTGCTCCCGCTCGCGCCGGTCGTTTCGCGACTATCGTTTTCAGGGGTTTTCCCCGGCATTTTCCATGCCTATTCATTGACATCCGGTACCCGGTCTCGCATAATTGAAGGCTTCGTTCGGAGGGGTTCCCGAGCGGTCAAAGGGGGCAGACTGTAAATCTGTTGGCTCAGCCTTCGAAGGTTCGA
>JAIENU010000150.1 GCA_019751125.1 Burkholderiales bacterium
TAGCCGGTGACCGGCACAAAAAACAGCACCAGCAGGAAAGCCACCGTCTCGTCCCAGACCATGCCGCCGTGATCGGCGACACCCAGTGCGCGGCCGGTCACCGATGACGCCCAGACGCCGAGCCAGAACAGCGCCACCACCAGCACCAGAAAACTCCAGCCATCCAGCAACGGTGCGAGCCAGTGGAACAGCGGCAGCGCAAGCAGGGTGCCGAAGGTGCCCGGCGCCACCGGCGCCAGTCCTGCGCCGCCGCCGAAGGCGATGAAATGCGCGGGATGACGAAACAGGAAACGGAAACCGGGGACTGCGGTTGCACTCATCTCAAGGACCAAAATATTTTCGGAACCCGATCATAACCGCCCACTCGATCATTGACCGGCACTCGTGACCGCCTTGCGCAAGCGCACCAGCAACCAGCCGATGTCATCACGGTCACCGGCTTCCTGAATCGTGGCGGCCCCGCGCAAAGGCGCGAGTTTCGCCTCGATCTGCGCCGCCAGTTCACCCGTCTCCGCCTCACCGAAAGTGCCTGCCGATCCGGCGATCTTGTGCACCAGCAGGATCAGTTCTTCCATCTGTGCAGCGGTGCCGCTGCCGCCGGCAACCTGTGCCCACAGCGCGTCGATGGCGGCGATGCGTGCCGGCAGGCTGGCGCGGAATTCGGCATTGGCCGCGGCCAGCATCTGGCGGAATTCATCGTCACTCACGGCCACGCCCCTATTCAATCCGGCCGGCGTCACGTTCGAAAGGGTTTTTCGACAGACCGAGCACGGTTTTCACCGCGGCAATCAGCGCATCGGGCTGGAAGGGCTTGGTGATGTAGCCGTTGGCGCCACCGGCAAGCCCCTTCAGCACCGATTCACGGGTGGCCTTGGCGGTGAGCATCAGCACCGGCACTGCCTTCAGTGCAGGATGCGCTCGCATTTTCAGCAGCACGTCAAAACCGTCGGCATCGGGCAGCATCACATCCAGCAGCACCAGGTCGGGCGGCGGTTGCTGGCGAAGGCCGGCAATGATTTCGGCGCGATTGCCGGCGACCGTCGCGGCAAAACCCTCGAGCTCCAGGTACTGGCGCAGGAATTTTGACAGCGTCTCGTCATCCTCGACCACCAGCACCCTGATCTGGCCGGAAGGCGCCGCGCCGCTGCCACGCATGGCGATGCGCACGTAATAGCCGTGCCGCTGCAGCGTGGTAATGCCCGAGGAGGCCGCCGACTGCGCCTGGTCCAGTGCACTGTCCGAAGGCGGTTTGGAGGTGGCGCTGAAAAACTCGATGAAGTCCGAGGACACCGTCATCAGGTTTGATGCAATGTCCACATACCCCTCGGCCACCAGTTGCCGCATCGCCGCGTCAAACCGCGCGTCATCGGTGAGTGCTTTCATGCGCGCGCGAATCTCGCCGGTCGTGGCGCGGCCATCGATCTGCACCAGCAGCTCAAGTGGCAAGGCCGCCAGCCCGGTCTCCGAAGCCTGGAGCTCCTTGCTGCCCTTGAACGTCAGGATGTACACATCACCATCCTGGAATATCTGACCGGCTGCCATAACCCCCCCTCCTGCCTGCCCACAAGCCTTATTCATACCCCGGATGGCACAGCCGTCCGATCACGATGATTGAATCACAGTCCGTCCAGCGCTGCGACCACCTGCTTCACCACGGCCATCCAGTCACCCGCCTGTGACTGCCGGAACAGGCGGACGTTCGGATACCACAGTGCATCATCCCGCTCCGCCTGCCAGTACCAGAAGCGGCCCTGGCCATGGGGCAGCATCAGGAACACCTTCTTGCCCAGCGCGCCGGCAAGGTGGGCGGTGGCGGTGCTGACGGTGACCACCAGATCGCAGCTGTCGATCAGCGCGGCGAGTCCTTCGATGTCGTGGAAATTGTCCACCGAATCGACGCGGGTGATCGCCACACCGGTATCACGCCGCAGCTCTTCGCGGATTTCCCGCGTATCGCCGTACTGCAGGTCGACGAACTGCCAGCCGGCGGCACCGAGCAGCCTGCGGATCGGCTCCGGGCCCAGGCTCTTGTGGCTGCCGATCAGCACATTCTTGCTGAACCAGGCGAGGCCGCAGCGGCGGCCTGCCGGCAGCTCCGGTTGCAGCGCGGCCACACGCTGCGGATCGGCACGCAGGTAAGCCCTGCGCTGGCGCAGAAAATCCGCGGCGCACGGGCGGAACAGGCCGCACAGATCGCCCATCGGCAACTGCCAGCGGAAATCGCTGCGCCGCTGCGCCGCATCGAGCGTGATCACTTCAATCTGCGGAAACGAGCGCTGGAACAGCGGGATCAGCCGCGGGTCGGTGATCAGCGTCAGCCGGCCGACACGTGCCCTGGCCTCTTCAAGCATCGACGCAAACATGATCAGCTCGCCGAGCCCTTTTTCCGGCCACACCAGCAGCGCATCCGGCGTCGCCCGGCCGTCCCAGAACGGCAGGTTGATCGCGCAGCGCACACCATGCGGCAAATCGAAGCGGCCGTGCTGCCGGTCATTGCCCAGCCAGAACGGCTGCTCTGCGGCCAGCCGCGGCAGGTTGGCCAGCCAGCGCCAGGCAAACTGCGGCCAGCCCCGGGCGAATTCACCGGTGAGCAGCAGCGCATTGCCGAGGTTGTGCTGGGCGGCGGCGGATTGCGGCTCGATCCGCCGCGCCTCCTCGTAACAGGCAATCGCCTCGGCATGGCGGTTCAGGTTGGCCAGCGCCATGCCGAGGTTGCTCAACGCGCCGGCATGTTCCGGCCGCAGTTCGAGCGCACGGCGCTGCGAGGCAATCGCCTCGTCATAACGCTTCAGCTTGTTCAGCGCAACGCCACGGTTGACCAGCGCATCGATGTACTGCGGATCCGCGGCAATGGCGCGGTCGTAATGCTCAACCGCCTCGGCATCACGGTTCATCTGGCTCAGCGCGAGTCCGAGGTTTGAATTGGCGATGGCATGCGCGGGATTGAGCGCCAGCGCACGGCGCAACTCCGCCTCGGCCAGATCGGGCCGCCCCTGCTGCAGCGTGATCACCCCGAGCAGCTGCAGCGCCTCGACATCCCCGGGATGGCGTGCAATCAGCGGCTCAAGCAGCGCACGCGCCTCGGCATAAGCGCCACGCCGCGCCAGCCGCAGCACTTCGTCCATGGAATTTTTGGCGGCGTTTGCAGCCTTGCCCCGCGCGGGTATCGTTGGCATGCCGGATCGCCTGAGAAATTCAGCCCTGCAGCTTGCGCGCCGCAGCCAGCAACTGCTCGGGCGGAATCGGATAAGTCATCTGGCCGATATGCCTGCAGCGGATGCCGGTGTGCATGCGGATCTTGCCGCCCATTTCCAGCCAGCGCTGGCAGAAGTACCAGTCCTCGGACAGGAAACGCTTCCAGCCGGCGTGGGCGTCAAAACGCACGCCGACCGTGAAAAAATCATGGCGCAGTTCGCGCCCGCCGCCCGAATCCATGCGGTCGGTCTCGTAGGCGATCTCGTCGCGGTAGTGTTCGGCCATGCGCACAAAGACCTCGCGGTGGATCAGCATGAAGCCGGTGCCGGCCTCGCGGATCTCGACCACGCCCTCGGCATCGGGTACCGCGCCGGGCTGCGCGTTGCAGACAAAACCCGACTCGACGCTTTTCAGCGCATAACTGCCGGCGTAGATGCCGGGACCAAAACGCCGGGCGGTGCGGAACAGGCGATCGACATCGGCGGGCGTGAACACCAGGTCGGTGTCGATGAACATCAGCCACTCGAACTGCGTCAAAGATTCCGCACCCTTGCCGTCGATGGCGGGAATGCCGCGCAGGAATTCCGCGGCAAGGTTGTTGCGCGCGCGGTTGACCAGCGCATCGTTCTTGATGAAACCGTAATGGCCGATCAGCGGCCGCACCTTGCCGGCGATGTCGACCTTCAGTTCGCTGACAGTGCGCAGCAGCGATTCGGTGAAGGACGCGTGGATCATGCCGGCATAGGCCGGCATCGCGACAAAAATGCGCGGGTCATGCCGCACCGGAAGACTGCCCATCACCGCGGCCCCGCAAAATGATCAAACCCGCCACGCAGCGGCGCCAGCGGCAGGCCGTCGCGATCAACCACCACCACGCGGTAGGCCTCCTGCGGCGCGCGCAGTACGCGGCCAATGCAGGTCACCGCGGTTTTGGCGCTGGCGGCTGCACGCAGCACCGCGGCATGGCGGTTCGGCGCCGCGGTGAAACACAATTCGTAATCGTCACCGCCACCCAGCACCGCGGCCAGTGCCGCGGGATGTTCACGATGCCGGCGCAGCAATGGCGAACGCGGCAGGCGCTCCAGTGACACCACCGCCGCCACCTTCGAGCGCTCGCAGATGTGACCAAGATCGGCAACGAGGCCGTCGGACAAATCAATCGCACTGCGCGCAATGCCGCGCAGCGCAAGGCCCAGTGCAACACGGGGTTGCGGCAGGTCAAGGCGCCGTTGCGCAGCTTTGCGTTCGGCAGGCTTCAGGCGGATGCCGCCCTTGCGCGACGTCACCGCCAGTGCGGCATCCCCCAGCGTGCCGGATACCCAGATCTCGTCGCCGGGACGCGCGCCGTCACGGCGCAGCGCGCGGCGCGCCGGCACTTCGCCAATGATCTGCACGCAGAGATTGAGCGGTCCGCGCGTGGTGTCGCCGCCGATCAGTTCGACGCCGTGGCGGCGCGCAAGCGCCATGAACCCTTTGGCCATCGCCGCGACCCAGCGCTCGTCCGCTTTTGGCAGTGCGATGCCCAGCGTCACCCAGCGCGGTGTCGCGCCCATCGCCGCCATGTCGGAGAGATTGACCGCCAGCGCCTTGTGGCCGACCGAAGCCGGATCGGCATCCATGAAAAAATGGCGGCCGCCGACCAGCATGTCCGCCGATACCGCAAGCACCTGCCCGCGTGCAGGCCGGATCAGCGCGGCATCATCACCGACACCGAGCAGGCTGCGCGGCGTGGCGTGCGTGAAATGACGGGCAATCAGTTCGAATTCGGAAGCCATGCCGCTATTGTGCCTTGAACAGGGCGCGATCGACGCATCGATATGCGAAGGTCCGGAAACCGGCGGCCATGCGCAGCCGCGGTCATTTCGCGTCATTTTTCATAGACTGCAGGCCATCGGGCTGCGGGGTAATTCCCGGCGATGTCTGTGCAAACAAAAAGGGCCGTCGCAACGGCCCATTTCTGTTTACGGCGGGTGGCGCTTCAGCTCTTGCCGGACTCGTCCGCAGCCAGCGCCTGCGCGGCACGCTCCCGCTGCTGGCGCTCCCATTCGGCCTTTTCCTGTTCGTATTTTTTCTTCAGTGCAATCGGGAACCAGAAATCGACGGCGGCAAAGCCGAAGAAAAAGATGATCATCACCCAGCGCGTCTTCGGATCGAGGCCGCCGCCCATGGTCAGCACCCAGACACCGAGCACCAGGTTCAGCGCACCGGCGAACATGAAGATGTAGATGCGTTTTTTCAGCTTGTCATCCATGACTGGTCTCTCCGTTGAACATTCAGCGCGCCTGGACCTCAACGGCGCGCAGTTGCGCCGCCATCTTGTCGAGCACGCCGTTGACGTATTTGTGGCCATCGGTGCCGCCGAAGGCCTTGGCGAGTTCAA
>JAIENU010000157.1 GCA_019751125.1 Burkholderiales bacterium
GGGCGGCGTCAAAAATCTTGAAAATCAACATTCATATTGACTCTCAAACCCTTGATTTAATTGAAAATCAAGACTTGGTTGAGCGTTTTCCAGTGTCCACTGCGCTGAAGGGCACAGGCCAGCAGCGGGGCAGCTTTTGCACACCGCTAGGCAGGCACATCGTCCGCGCCAAGATCGGCGCAGGGAGCCCGCCGAATACGGTATTTGTCGGACGCCGTCCCACCGGGGAGATCTACAGCCAGGAACTGGCCGCCCAGTTCCCGGGGCGTGACTGGATGCTGACCCGGATTCTCTGGCTTTCGGGCTGTGAACCGGGTTTCAACCGCCTGGGGGAGGTCGATACCATGCGCCGCTATATTTATATCCATGGCAGTCCGGACAGCGCCGAGATGGGCAAACCTGGTTCCATCGGCTGCATCCGCATGCGCAATGCCGACATCATCCGCCTGTTTGACCGGGTGCCTGCCGGTATACCCGTAGAAATTCTCGAATAAACAGCGACTTGCCTTGAGCAGGGCACGTTGCATGCACTGCCGCAAACCTCGAATTGCACCGTATTGAGGCGCTATCTTTAATAATAAAAACAGCTACTTATGTGTAGAATGCCTTATCGTTGTGCGTCGCGCCAAATTCAGCTAAATTGTGCGCCGCAAATGCGGATTTCCCTGCATGACACCGAGATAGGCGAGAGATGCGACTCAAAGACAAGGTAGCAATCATCACCGGCGCCGGCCGGGGCATCGGGCAGGCCACTGCCCTGAAATTCGCCCGCGAAGGTGCCCGGGTCATGGTCTGCGACATCAAGCAGGACTGGATCGACGAAACCGTGCAGCAATGCAAGGCCACCGGCGCCCAGGCCATCGGCCAGATCGCCGATGTCCGCGACATGAAGTCGCTGGAAGCCATGGTCAAACGCACCGTGGACGAGTGGGGGCGTGTGGACGTGCTTGTCAACAACGCCGGCATCGTTTCCGACGCCCAGGTCAAGAACATGACCGAGGAGCAGTTCGACAACGTCATCGAGATCAACCTCAAAGGCGTCTACAACTGCACCAAGGCCGTGGTCAACAAGATGCTAGAGCAGCAGTCCGGCGTGATCCTCAATTCGTCGTCAATCGTCGGCCTCCACGGCAATTTCGGCCAGACCAACTACGCCGCCGCCAAATTCGGCGTGATCGGCATGGCCAAGACCTGGGCGCGTGAACTCGGCCGCAAGGGCATCCGTTCCAACGCCGTGTGTCCCGGTTTCATTTCGACGCCGATCATCAGTTCGGTGCCGGAAAAGGTCATCACCGCGCTGGAAGACCGCGTGCCGATGGGCCGCCTCGGCAAACCCGAGGAAATCGCCAACACCTTCGCCTTCCTCGCTTCCGACGAAGCCAGCTACATCAATGGCGCGGTGATTGAGGTCAGCGGCGGGCTGACGATCTGATGGAATGGCCGGCATCAGCCGGCCAGAAGTGTTTCCAGCGCAGCTCGTCCAGGCGTGTGCACCACGCCTTTTTCAGTGATCAGCGCACTGACCAGTTCGGCGGGTGTAATGTCGAATACCGGATTGGCGATTCGGATGCCGGCGGGTGCCCATCGCATATCTCGGTAACCTGCGACTTCTGCAGTATCGCGTTCCTCGATAGGGATGTCGGTCCCGCTGTCCACAGCAATGTCCAGCGTCGACAGTGGGCAGGCCACATAAAATGGAATGTTGTGGCGGCGTGCGAGCACGGCCATCATGTAGGTGCCAATCTTGTTGGCAACATCACCATTGGCCGCTACACGGTCAGCCCCGACAATCACTGCATCTATGCGCCGCCGCCCCATCAGGTATCCCGCCGCGCTATCTGCAATCAGCGTCACCGGAATGCCGTCCTGCTGCAGTTCCCAGGCTGTCAGCCTTGCCCCCTGAAGAAAAGGCCGGGTTTCGTTGGCGATGACTTCTACCACCTTGTCGGTCTCAATCGCCGAGCGGATCACTCCCAGGGCGGTACCGTGGCCTGCGGTTGCCAGCGCACCGGCATTACAGTGTGTCATTACACAAGCGGCTTGCGGCAGCAGGGCGGCTCCAAATGCACCCAGCCGGCGGTTGATTTCGAGGTCTTCATCGGCGATCTGTTTTGCGAGTGCCAGAAGGGTGGCGGCACGCTGCCGTCCGTCCATGCCAGCTGACTGGGCAACGCTGGCGCGCATGCGCTGCAAAGCCCAGGCAAGATTGACCGCGGTTGGCCGGCTAAGCGCCAGCACGGAGAAGGCGTTGTCCATCCCGGCTGTAAACTGCTGTTTTGAAGCGCTGCTCAGTTGCAGGGCTTCAAGGGCGACGCCGTAAGCCGCGGCGCAGCCAATGGCTGGTGCACCACGCACCACCAAATCGCGGATCGCCTGTGCCACTGCACGTGCGCTGTCGCAGCGCAAATATTCACACCGGTCTGGCAGCCAGCGCTGATCAAGCAATTCAAGAGTATTGGCGGTCCAGCGCAGGGTATGGAAAGCAGTCATCGCTAGGTTTTTGAGAATAAAAATCAGGGGGTAAGTTTTGACAGCACGCGACGTTCAAAGCCACCATATTCAAGTTCGGCAAGACTGATGTCGGACAGCGAGGCCGCACGATAGCGGCCGTGTGCGGCAGCACGAGTCATGATGGCCATGCCGTGCTGATAGATTTCAGCGGCAACTGCGGCGTAGTGCGGATTGACGCCTAAAATACAGATCCCCAATCCGGGATCCAACGCAATACGCGGCGTAGCATCAACAAGTCGAGCTTCAGCGCCGAGTTCGCGCTCGAGAATCAAACGATATCTGCTGGTATAGCCCTCAACATCATCACCAATCAATGGTAGCCGTTTGGTATAGATCGCATGTTGAGGTGTTGGTGGCCCTTGAGTGGCCACTTCCGCCAGATCGGGACGCCTTGCCCAAGCCATCGCCAACGGACTGCGGTCGATAAGCACACTCAACGGGAAACCCGCCACTGCAGATATGCGCTCACGCAGTGCCTCTGCCGATGCGGCATTCGCTGCCACATGATCTTCGGGCAGTTGCCACGCACCGCGATTTTTCAGCCAACTCTCCGCGAGATTCACCAAGCGTAGCAGATTGCCATAAGACTCTCTTGCATCACGGCCAAAGGCCACCACGCCATGGAAGGCAAGTATCAATCCGATGGTGTTTTCAGTGGCCAAAGTCTCGTAAACCGCCTTGCATGCCCGTGCAAGGGCTGCGCCGGAATGGCGGTAGGGCACTACCGGCGCCAGTTCGCCGAATACCTCGGCACAGGTTTCAACGCAGGACTCGACATTCGCGACAGCCAGTATCGCATCTGCATGGGCATGTTCAATCCAGGGTTTAGGAATGACCGCATGCAGCAGGGTCTCGATTGATGGTTTGGGGGCATTCGCATCAAGCTTGCAGCCCTCGATGCTACGCATTACTGCAGCATTGTCGAGCGCAGGATCGTCAAGCAGTGAACGAAGAGCGGCAAGATGCAAGGCGGTAAAGTCAGACTCGCTTACTGTGGAAAGGTCTGATCCGGTGCTTTTGACGTATAGCGTATCTGTGGTCTTCCAGGAAGTATTACCGCCACCGTAAAGCACCAGATCCCGGTCGCGACCGAGCAGGCGTGAAGTCCAGGCTCGCATTGCCAGCGGGGTGGTACATTCGCGAGCGGTCTCGTCATTCCAGAGATTCTGCATGTCGCACATTATAATCTCTGACATGTCAATGCTCCCCAGATTCAGCTTGCACCCGATGTCATGGTCTGCCGATGACCTCCTGTTACGTGTCGTAAGGCGCAAGGTGTTCATCGAAGAACAGTACGTTCCTGAAGATCTGGAGTGGGATGAATGGGACGCACATTCACTGCATGTTCTGGCACTCGACGGTGACGGCCATGCCATCGGCACCGGCCGCCTGCTGCAGGCCCGCGGCATGGGCCATATCGGACGCATGGCCGTGCTGCGCGAATGGCGCGGGCAGGGGGTGGGGGCAGCCATCCTGAATGCGCTGATTGCCGCGGCACGTGAACGCGGTCTGGCCGAAGTTATGCTGAATGCACAAACCCATGCCCTGGGTTTTTATGCGCGCAGTGGATTTGTTGCCGAGGGTGACGAATTTCCGGATGCCGGCATTCCGCACCGGCGGATGCGGCTCAGGCTGTGACGGACGACTCCAGCCGGAACACGCGCAGGTCTTCACCGGTGGCAATACCACCCGCCGCAAAACGCTTCTCGTGGAAGATGACATCGCCGCTGCGGCTGACCAGCAGCAGTGTCGAGGTGCGCGTGCCGTAACGCTCGCCGGTGATGAATGGCGGTGACAACTCGCGCTCACGCTGGCGGCTGATACCGGTATCGGGCAGTAATGTGTCATTGGCGACAGCTCGTTCACCGAGAAATGCAAACAGGGCCGCGGCAATCCGGTCCGGATCATCGTCATCGGCAGTGCCGGCCAGCGCGGCCTTGCCGGCGTTGACCTTGGGCCAGGGTGTGTCGAGCAGATGGTTGCTGAGCCCGTGTATGCCGGGCGCAATCGCCTGCGCACCCGCAGCGCCGCGGTTGGAATACCCCTGCAAACCGCGCAGGTCTCCTGCAATCACGCTGAAGGGATTGTAGTCAGCGGCGTCGCCGGCAACTCTTTCCAGATAATTTCCGGCATGGCTGTCGCCGGTCAGAAAATCACTGACGATGGCGCCGCGTGAGCGCGGCGCGGCAGGGCCTGCCTGGCCCTCGCGGTAGTTGGTGATGGCGGCAAAGCGGCCGCCGGTGGTAATGCCCATCCAGGTGCCGCCTTTTTCAAGGTCGCGACCGGCGTAGACCTGCGGGTGATCGGGCCAGAACGCTGCGGCAGCAGCCGGACGGTCATGGTGCTCGTCACGGTTGGCGGCAACCACCAGCGGAAACGCGCGGTGCACGCCGAAGCTGAACAGGATCAGGCACATCGTCGCGGCCGGTGATTCAGGCGCTGAAACATTCGGTGTGGCGCGTGCTGCCTTCCTGCAGCAGCTTCACCATGCCGGAAGCCGCGACCGCCTCGGCCAGCGTCCATTCGAATTTCGCTTCATCCTCAACGTTTTCGTAGATTTCCATCCACAGCAGCGGCTCGTTGCGTTTTTTCAGAACGCGGCCGTCGATGCCGGTCTCGCGCCGCATCGCATCGAACAGGAATTCGACCGCCACCGTGCAGGCTCCGGTTTTGGCGGCATCGACGCGGTAGTAGATATAGTAGTTCCAGCTCATCGCTTCAGCCCGTTGATTCAATGGATGGTGTAGGGCAGGGTTTCAAGCTTCAGCGCCGGCCCCTGCAATGATCCGGCGTGGTAGATGGCAGTCGTCGCGTTGGCAGTCTGCAGCACGGCCAGTGCCGTGCAGGCGCTGCCATCCTGCACCGCGCTGACGATCATACCGGCGGACTGATCCCCAAGCTCCGCGCAATACAGCTTGTCACCGGCAGACAGTACGGCCTGTGCGCTGACACGATACATGCGCTGTTTCAGGCGGCCGAGATAGTGCGTGCGCGCGACGATTTCCTGGCCGGGATAACAACCCTTGCTGTAACTCAGTGCGCCGATCAGGTCGAGATTGACCATCTG
>JAIENU010000116.1 GCA_019751125.1 Burkholderiales bacterium
AAAATAATCTCGGCCAGCCGGTTTTTCATCATCTCGATCGAACCGCCGGCGAGCATCCAGCCGCGCGAACGGCGCAGACAGTATTCGACCAGCGTTTCCTGGGTGTAACCAAGGCCACCCATCACCTGCATCGACTCATTGGCGACTTCATAACCGACCTGGTTGCACATCAGCTTGGCCACCGTGGTTTCATCCGGCGCCGGAAAACCGCGGTCGGCATTCACCGCCGCGCGATACAGCAGCAGCTGCGCCGCCTCGAGTTTCATTTTCATGTCGGCAAATTTCCACTGCAGTCCCTGGAATTCACACAGCGGGCGGCCGAACTGTTTGCGGTTCATCGCGTATTCACGGGCCAGCGTGTAGCAGTAGCGGCCATAGGCCAGCGAACGCGCGGCGTTGCCGATGCGCTCGGCATTGAAGCCGGCGATCTGTTTCTTGAAACCGCCGGGGCCGAGCAGCACATCCTCGGGCGGCACATAGACATTGTCGAAATACAGCGTCGCCCAGTCATTGCCGGACATGAACTTCGACGGCTTGCCGGTGCTGAAACCCGGCGCAGTCCGGCGCAGCATCACCGAACCGATGCCACCGACACCGGGGCCGTAACGCACATAGACCAGGTACTGGTCGGCATGCGGATTCGGAAACACCTTGCGGCCATTGATGCGGTAACCCGCGCCGTCGGGCGTGGCGCTGGTGACGAGATCGGTGGTCGCGGAACCCGCCTCCGGCTCGGTCATCGCCACGGCAATGACTTCTTCGCCTTTCAGCAGCGGCGTCAGATAGCGTTTTTTCTGGTCGGCATTGGCAAAGTGGGCGAGCACGCGGATCGCGCCGAAGTTGCCTTCCTGGATCACGTCGGCGCTGCGCGGACAGACCGTGGCAATGGTTTCAATCGCGATCACCGCGTCCATCAGCGTGCCGCCGCCACCACCGTCGGCCTCGGGAATGGTGATGCCGAGCAGGCCGGCATCGGACATCTTTTTCGCCACCGCGTGGGGAAACTGCGCCGAATGCGCGCGTTCCAGCGCACCGTCGGCCAGTTCCTTGCGCGCGAACGCAAGAACCGAGTCCCGGAACATCTGTTGCTGTTCGGTAAAGCCGAAATCCATGATCAAGCCTTTCGCTGCAGCCGCGGGGCGCTTGCCTGCGGCGTGAATATCGTTTACGGTAACTTCCTGTTTGTTCGCATAACGAACAACAATTCGTTAAACGAAAACAATCATGGCCAGCACGCAAACCAAAGTCAACGCAGAGTCCACAACGGAGACCGTCCCGTCCGCCGCGCAGGCGCGCCGCTCCGATGCCTACGTCGAATCCTTCGCCAAGGGACTCGCGGTGATCCGCAGTTTCGGTCCGCAGCACCGGCGCATGACCCTCAGCGAAGTCGCCATGCGCAGCGGCCTGACCCGCGCCGCGGCACGGCGCATCCTGCTGACACTGCTCGAACTGGGTTATGTCGCGCAGGAAGGCCGCAGCTTCACGCTGACCCCGCGCATCCTCGACCTCGGTTATTCCTACCTGTCGTCGATGCCGCTGTCGACGCTGGCACAGCCGATCATGGTCGAACTCGGCAGCCGCTTCAACCACTCGGTGTCGGTCGCGGCACTCGACGGCAGCGAAGTCGTCTACCTGCTGCGCGTGCCCAAACGCAATCTGCTCAACACGCCGGGCATCTCGCTCGCCGGCATGCGCCTGCCCGCCTATGTGTCATCGATGGGCCGCGTGCTGCTCGCCGCGCTGCCCGACGACGAACTCAAACGTGTGCTCAATGCCAGCGACCTGCGCGCTTTGACGCCAAAGACGATCTGGCAGCGCGCTGCACTGGAAGAAGAAATCCGCAAATGCGGCCGCCAGGGCTATTCGCTGATCATCGATGAAATGGAGGAAGGCCTGTCGGCCGTTGCGGCGCCCATCATCGACGCCGGCGGCCGCAGCATCGCGGCGATGAACATCGCCTTCAACACCGGCGCGGTGAAACGCCAGGAACTGCTGGGCAGCATCCTGCCGGAGCTGCGACAGGCAGTGGCACGCTTGAACAACATACTGTCGATCAATGCAGGATGAGCCAGAGCACAACATAACCATTTGTTTTTAATAATTATTATTGATCAGCGCGGTGTCGATTGAAGCACCTTGCGCACAACCGCCTTGGAAGGAGAGCAATGATTTTTGACCGCTTGCGGCGCGGCGTTCTGCTGGCGTCCGTTCTGGCAACAAGCCTGCTGCCACATCACGTACAGGCCAAGAACGAGTTTCCGACACGACCGATCCGGATGATAGTGCCGGTTTCGGCGGGGGGTGGACTGGACGTCACCGCCCGCGCCATCGCGCAAAAACTGACACAGTACTGGGGACAACAGGTCATCGTCGACAACCGGACCGGCGCCTCGGGAATCATTGCCTTTGACACGGCGATCAAGGCCGCACCCGACGGTTATACCCTGCTGATGATCTCGGCCGACCATGTCATCAACTCGGTGCCCTCGGCCAAGCGTCCTTACGACATCACCCGCGACGTCACCGCAGTCAGCCAGGCCTCCGCCTTGTCCTACCTCGTTTACGCGCACTCTTCAGTACCGTTCACGACCTTCAAGGATTTCATCGCCTATGCCCGCGCCAACCCCGGGAAGCTCAACTACGGCACTCCGGGCATCGGCAGTCTCCAGCATCTGGGCTGGGAAATCCTCAGCCAGATGGCCGGCGCTAGGGTCAACCATGTGCCCTACAAAGGCGGCGCGCCGGCCATCGTCGCCACCATCGCCGGCGACGTGCAGATCGGATTCATCACGCTGACCAGCGCCCGCCCCCACCTGCAGTCCGGACGGGCGCGCGCACTGGCCGTGACATCGAGCGAACGCATGCGCACGATGCCCGACCTGCCCACAGTGGCTGAGGCGGGCCTGCCCGGTTTTGAACTCAACCAGTATTACGGTGCGGTGATCGCCGCCAAGGCGTCGCCGACAATCATCGGCAAGCTGTCCGGCGGCATCGCGGCAGCCATCCGTGCGCCGGAAGTCACCCAGCGCTTCGAAGCCGACGGCTGGCGCCTGGTCGGATCAACGCCCGACGAGTTCCGCGCGGTGATCCGCAATGACCTCGAAAAATGGACCAAGGTCGTCAAGGACAGCGGTCTCGTCATCAACTAGCAACCAGCGCCCCGGCGCAATCATCACCTCAAGGAAAAACAACATGGCCAGAACCCCGGATTATTTCAAAGGCAAGACCATCGCAATCACCGGCGCCGGCAGCGGCATCGGCCGCGCAACGGCGGTGATCTTCGCGCGCGAAGGCGCGCGCATCGTCTGCAGTGACATCAACGTGGCCGGCGGCGAGGAAACCGTCCGCATGGTTTCCGCCGTGGGCGGCGAAGCCATCTTCGTGCCGACCGATGTCACCAAGCGGGAGGACGTGCGCCGCTTCATCAGCGCAGGACGCGAGCGCTTCGGCAAGATCGATTTCCTGCTCAACTCGGCCGGCGGCGCACTAAAGCGATCGACCTTCCTCGAAATAGATGACGCACTCTGGGATCTGAGTTTCGACCTCAACGTGAAAGGCACCTTCTACGGCATGCAGGAAGTGCTGCCGCACATGCTGGAAAACGGCGCTGGAACGATCGTCAACATAGCCAGCATGGCGCACAAGCGCGGCGGCCCCGGCACCTCCGTGCACTACGCATCGGCCAAGGGCGCCGTTCACACCATGACCCTCGGTGTCGCCCGTGAATTCGCCGACCGCGGCATTCGCTGCCTGTCGATTTCACCAGCCTCCGTCGACACCGCTTTTCAGACCGCCTCGGGCACTCCGAAGGAACAGGCCGCGCGTGCGCTGAACAGCATTCCGATGAAACGCATCGCCGACGCCGACGAAATCGGCGAACTGGTGCTGTTCATGTGCTCCGACGCCTGCCACTTCATGACTGCAGATACGGTTTATGTCAGCGGTGGGGGCGGGTTCCGCTGATAACCAAAGGGGTCTAAGTAAGATACAAAAAACTTACTCTGATCCCTTTAATATGCGCGAAGAGTTAGGCGGCACTGGCAGTCGGGCGGGGGTAAGAGATTTTGAAAGACTGGTACCCAACTTCTTGAGCAACAACCTGGTGCAAACGAACCGCCAAGGGCTCGACAAGCGCCCACAGTGGAAATTGCTTCATGCCGGTCTTGATGTACCGTAGGCCTTGATGCTCGTTCAGCACGACAAGCATATGAATCGCATCGGCGTCGGCAGGGTACTCCTTAAAGATGCTCAGCAGGCCTAGCTCTTTCGCTTTCCTGTGGCAGGCATGTATGTCGTGCCCGTACTTTTTGCCGCGCAATTCCTTCACTGTGACACCCTTGTGGCGCAGGTAGGCTTTCAGCGTAAGTTCTATGCCATGCAGCGCAAGAAAATATGCAGGAATCGGAGAGATGTGAGTGGGAGTCCGGTCGTTAGATTCGACCAGAATGGCAGCATCAATATACTCATAGGCGTACCGCGCGAGCCCAATCGCCGTCGTGCGGTCCTCGTCAGTCAGTTGGTTCTGCATTCTTAACCAGTATTGGCACGAGAACGAAAGGTACCGGATTCAGTTTTCATTTTGGCATCCCTCCCCTGATTCCAGGCTGAATTTGAGAGATGCGCACTTGCACTGATAAATCAGCGCATTCAACGCGGCTGAGACAACATAAAATAAGTATTTGTTTTTATTATTATTTCTTTAAAACCCATCCCGAAACCGCAGCACCGCATCCTCAATCCGCCGCACCGCAATGACCTTGATGCCCGACACCGGCTGCCGCGGCTGGTTGGCATGCGGAATCAGCGCATGGGTGAATCCGAGTTTGGCGGCCTCCTTCAAGCGCTCCTGACCACGCTGCACCGGACGCACTTCACCGGCCAGCCCCACTTCGCCGAACACCACCAGCTTTTTCGGCAGCGGTTTGTTTTTTAATGAACTCACCACGGCCATCAGCACCGCGAGATCGGCCGCGGGTTCGGTGATGCGCACACCGCCGACGGCATTGACGAAGACATCCTGATCAAAACAGGCGATGCCGGAATGGCGATGCAGCACCGCCAGCAACAGCGCGAGGCGGTTCTGCTCCAGGCCCACGCTGAGCCGCCGCGGATTCGGCGCATGCGCCTCGTCGACCAGCGCCTGCACTTCCACCAGCAGCGGCCGCGTGCCCTCCTGCGTCACCAGCACGCAGGAACCGGCGACTTCGGTATCGTGCTGCGACAGGAACAGCGCCGAGGGATTGGCCACACCCTTGAGGCCCTTGTCGGTCATCGCAAACACGCCGAGTTCGTTGACCGCACCGTAGCGGTTCTTGAACGCGCGAATCAGGCGGAAGCTGGAATGCGTGTCGCCCTCGAAATAGAGCACGGTATCGACCATGTGTTCGAGCACGCGCGGGCCGGCCAGCGTGCCTTCCTTGGTGACATGGCCGACAAAAATGATCGTGGTGCCGCCGGCCTTGGCCAGCCTTGTGAGTTGCGCCGCGCATTCGCGCACCTGCGCCACCGAACCCGGCGCCGAAGTCAGCGCATCCGAATACAGGGTCTGGATCGAATCGATGACGGCGATCTCGGGTTTCTCCGACTGGATCACCGCCTGGATCTTGCCGAGGCTGGTTTCGGGCAGCACCTG
>JAIENU010000260.1 GCA_019751125.1 Burkholderiales bacterium
AAGCCGGTGCGCAGGGGTATGCCGGCGAACCACGGCGGCAGCGCCGATTTCCAGGAATTGGGCAGCACGATGGCCTGTTCGTAGCGGCCGGCGCGCAGATCCAGCCCGAGGCGGCGCCGCGCGGCGAGTTGCAGTGCGCCGTGGCCGAAGGGGTTGCTGATGCCGGCGCGAACTTCCGGCATCCGCGCCAGCAGCGGCAGGGTCCAGGGTGGCGCGAGGTAGTCGATGGCCGCGTCCGGATGGCGCTCGCGCAATAGGCGCAGCATCACCTGCGAGATCACGGTATCGCCGACCCAGGACGGGCCGACGATGAGGATGTTCTTCATGTCCGGGGTGCAGCGTTCAACTGCACCCCGTTCAGTGGTGGCCGGCGCCCGCGCCGTCCTTCAGGATATAGCGCGTGCCGCAGTACGGGCACAGCGCCTCGCCGGTTTTTTCGATCGGCAGGAACACCCGCGGGTGGGCGTTCCACAGCAGCATCGCCGGCGTCGGGCAGTGCAGCGGCAGGTCGCTTGCGGTGACCTCGATTTCACGCGACTTGTTGACTGCGGGTTCACTCATGGCGGCAGCCGTGCTCAGGCCTTTACCGGCGACAGCCACTCGCGGTGGTCGGCGGTTTTGGCGTTGATGACATCAAAAAAGCGCTTCTGCAGTTTTTCGGTGATCGGGCCGCGTTTGCCCTGGCCGATCATGCGGCCGTCTACTTCACGGATCGGCGTGACTTCGGCGGCAGTGCCGGTGAAGAAGGCTTCGTCCGCGATATAGAGGTCGTCGCGGGTGATGCGCTTCGAGGACACCTCGTAACCCATTTCACGTGCGAGGGTGATGATCGAATCGCGGGTGATGCCGATCAGTGCGCTGGTCAGTTCCGGCTCGTAGAGCTTGCCGTTCTTGACCATGAACAGGTTTTCGCCCGAGCCTTCAGCGACGAAACCGTCGACGTCGAGCAGCAGGCCCTCGTCGTAGCCGTGTTCGGTGGCCTCGAGGTTGGCGAGAATCGAGTTGGCGTAGGTGCCGGAGTACTTGGCACGGCACATCGACACGTTGACATGGTGGCGGGCGTAGGACGAGGTCTTGACGCGGATGCCTTTTTCCAGCGCCTCGGGGCCGAGGTAGGCGCCCCAGGGCCAGGCGGCGATGGCGACATGAACACTGGCGCCTTTGGGTGACACGCCCATTTTTTCCGAGCCGTAAAAGGCGATCGGGCGGATGTAGCAGGACTCGAGCTTGTTGGCGCGCACGACTTCCTTTTGCGCTTCCATCAGCTGTTCCGGCGTGTACGGGATCTTCATCAGGTAGATGTGCGCCGAATTGAACAGCCGTTCGGTGTGTTCCTTCAGGCGGAAGATCGCGGTGCCGATGTCGGTCTTGTAGGCGCGCACGCCCTCGAACACGGCCAGCCCGTAGTGCAGGGAATGCGTCAGGACGTGGGTGGTCGCGTCGCGCCAGGGCACCAGTTTTCCGTCGTGCCAGATGAATCCGTCGCGATCAGCCATGGACATGCTGCAATTCTCCGTAAATGTGTAGGTTGCGGCGACAGCCTGTCAGGCACGGGGTGCTTGGAAGTTGCCTGCATTGGCCGCCAAGTGACCTGCATATTTTAGCCGAATTGTCCGCAACCGCCGCGCCGGGGGCGCGGCCAACGGTTAAAATGACGGGACAATGACGGCGCGCCAGGCCGGGCGCCGCAAGGGAGAATCAATGCTGGCAAGGACACGCGCATGGCTCAATGAGATGAGCGAGCGCGTCATCAACGAGCAGGACAGCGAGCAGGACCGTCTGAACAAGACGCTGCTGATTTTCGCCTGCGGCCTGATGGGCTTTGGCTCGATCCTCTGGCTGGCGCTGTATTGGGCGATGGGCATCAAGTTCTCGTCGACCGTTCCGCTGACCTACCTCGGCATTTCCGCGATTTCCCTCGCCTACTACGTCTATACCCGCAATTTCGAGCTGTTCCGCACGCTGCAGGTGAGCCTGTTCCTGTTCGTACCCTTTGTCATGCAGTGGAGTATCGGCAGCTATGTCAGCTCCTCCGGTGTCGCGCTGTGGGCGCTGCTCGCCCCGGTCGGGGTGATGATTTTCCAGGGCGCGCGCCAGTCCTTGCCGTGGTTCGCCGCCTACATCGTGCTCACCGCGATATCCGGCTTTTTCGACTACTGGCTGACTTCGGGTGTCGAGGCCGGCGTGACCATGCAGAGCATCGCGGTGTTCTTCACGCTGAACTTCGCTGCGATGTCCACCATCATGTACCTGCTGATCAGCTACTTCGTGCGCCAGCGCGACCGGCTGCAGGATGCGGTAGACGAGCAGAACAAGCTGTTGCGCGTGGAGCAGGAGAAATCGGAGGCGCTGCTGCTCAATATCCTGCCCGCGCCGATTGCGCGCCGGCTCAAGGACTCGCAGGGCATCATCGCCGACGGTTTCGCCGACGTTACCGTGATGTTTGCCGACATCGTCGATTTCACCCGACTTTCCGCGGAACTGCCGCCGAAGGCGGTGGTCGAGCTGCTGAACGAGGTGTTCTCGAGGTTTGATGCGATGGCCGAGCAGCACCACTTGGAAAAAATCAAGACAGTCGGTGATGCCTACCTGGTGGCTGGCGGGCTGCTTGAGCATGACGGCGTCAATTTTGCGGTCGATGCGCGCGACTACAGCTCGGCCATCCTGCGTCTGGCGCTGGACATGCGCGAATACACCACCCGTCTGGCCCGTGAGCGCCAGATGGAGCTGGCAATCCACGTCGGCATCTGTTCCGGGCCGGTGGTTGCCGGTGTCATCGGTACCCGCAAGTTCATTTATGACCTGTGGGGCGACACCGTGAACACTGCCAGCCGTGTCACCGACGAAGCTCGTGCCGGCATCATCCTGGTCGATGCCACAACCTACCGCCGCTCGCGCCATCACTTTGAATTCGAAGGGCCGTTCAACGTCGTCGGCAAGGGCAAGGGCAATATCGAGGTCTACAAGCTGATTGACATCGCACCGCACCTGCGGCCGGTCACGGTCTAGCTCCTGCGGCCCGGTTTTTTGTCGCCACCTTCATCCGCTGCGCCGAGCAGGCGCGTCCACAGGGTTTTCACTGCCGCACTGGCCGTCGCCACCCGCGACGGATCCACCCGTGCATAACGTTCCCCGGCCAGCCGCAGCTGGTGCTGCAGGCTGCGGAACTGGCGGTAGGCCCCGCGCACCTCGCCAGCCTCGGTTTCGCTGACCAGGCCGAGTCTTGCCGCGGTGTTCAGCAGAGCCAGATTGCCTGCGTTGGCTGCCAGCGCCGGATGCGCGCAGGCATGCCCCAGCACCAGGTACTGCACCATGAACTCGACATCGATGATGCCGCCGCGGTCGTGCTTGATATCGAACAGCGCACTGGTGTTGGGATGGGCCTCGAGCATCTTCGCGCGCATTTCGGCGATGCCACCGCGCAGGGCCGCGGCGTCACGCGGTGTGCACAGTACCGCCTGCCGCAGGTCCTCGAAGGCGCGGCCGATGGTGGCGTCACCGGCCACCGCGCGGGCCCGGGTCAGGGCCTGGTGCTCCCACAGCCAGGCCTGCTGCAGCTGGTAGCGGCGCATGCTGTCGAGCGGTGTCACCAGCAGGCCGCTGACGCCGTCCGGGCGCAGCCGCAAGTCGGTTTCGTAGAGCACGCCGGCCGCGGTGACGCTGGTCAGCCAGTTGTTGATGCGCTGGGCGAGGCGGGCGTAGTTCTCGGCGGCCTCCGGCGCAGGATCGTCATAGACGAAAACGATGTCGAGGTCCGAGGCGTAGCCGAGTTCCTTGCCGCCCAGCTTGCCGTAACCGACCACCGCGAACAAAGGTGTATCGCGGTGGCGCTGGCGCAGTCCCAGCCAGGCCAGGCGCAGCACTTCCTCGAGGATCACGCAGGCGAGATCCGAGAGGTGGTCGGACAGGGTTTCAAGCGGCAGCGTGCCGGCGAAATCCTGGGCGATCAGGTGCAGGGTCTGGGTGTTCTTGAAATGGCGCAGCAGGTCCATCTGCCGCTCAAGGTCGCCCTCGGCGCTGTCGAGATTGGCGCGTAGCGTGTTGCGCAGTGCCTTCCAGTCTGGTGCTGCGAGCAGGGTGCGCGAGTCGAGCAGTTCGTCGAGCAGGATCGGGTGCCGGGTGATGTAGTCGGCGACCCAGGGGCTCGCGCTCATCAGGTCGGCCACCCGCTCCAGTGCGTGCGGATATTCGTAGAGCAGTGCGAGGTAGGCCTCGCGGCGGCTCACGCTTTCGAACAGGCCGAGCAGCCGTTCCAGCGTCAGGTCAGGTTCGCGCCGGCTGGCTGCCGCGGCGATCGCCGAAGGCGCCAGGTGGTCGAGGCGCTGCTGGCTTGCCGCCGGCATCTGGCGGTAACGGTTGCCGTGGCGGAACAGCGCCAGCCTTCGGCACAGTTCCCCCGGTTGGCGATAGCCGAGTTCGGCAAGTTTGGCGGCGCAGGCACTGCTGTCATCCTCCGGGGCGCGCTGCCAAAGCGCGGCGAGCGGATGTACGGCCGCCGAGTCGTCGCCGAAGATGGCCTCGAAATTGCGGGTCACAGCCGCGCGGTGGGTAGCGAGTGCTGTCGCAAAAGCGTCCGCATCGGCATGGCCCATGCTGGCCGCGAGCAGCGCATATTCCGAGGCATCACCAGGCAGTTCCTGGGTCTGCTGGTCGTCGCGGTACTGCAGCCTGTGCTCGAGGTTGCGCAAAAAGACATAGGCCTCCCGCAGTTCGCCGGCCGCTTCAGTGGAGATGTGGCCGCGCTCGGCGAGCGCCGCGAGCACCGGCAGGGTCGCCGGCTGCTGCAAAGCCGGTTCCCGGCCGCCGCGGATCAACTGGAACACCTGCACCGTGAATTCGATTTCACGGATGCCGCCAGGGCCGAGCTTGATGTTGTCGAGGCGATCACGGCGATTGACCTCGTGGCGCACCTGGCTGTGCAGGCTGCGCATTGCGGCAAAGGCGCTGAAGTCGAGGTGGCGGCGGAAGACAAAGGGACGCACCATTGCCATCAGCGCCGTACCCTGATCGCCGGTGAGCACCCGGCCCTTGATCCAGGCGAAACGCTCCCACGGCCGGCCCTGGGTGACCAGGTAGTTTTCGAGCATGTCAAAGCCGACCACCAGCGGGCCGCTGTCGCCGTAGGGCCGCAACCGGGTGTCGACGCGGAACACAAATCCGTCGGCAGTCCATTCGTTCAGGGCGTTGATCAGCCGCTTCGCCAGCCGGGTGAAAAATTCATGGTTGCTGAGTGGGCGGCCGCCGTCGGTGTCGCCTTCCTCGGGATAGACCAGCACCAGATCGATGTCCGAGGAGGCGTTGAGTTCGGCACCGCCCAGCTTGCCCATGCCGACCACATGCAGTCTCTGCACCGTGTTCTTGCTGCCGCGCGGTTCGCCGTGGACGGCAGCGAGGTCGGCGTGCAGCCATGCCACCGCGGTTTCGATCGCCACTTCGGCCAGCGCCGTCACCGTCGTCACCACCTCTTCCAGAGTGGCGCGGCCGGACAGGTCGCGGGTGATCAGCCTTGCCATCACCCGCTGGCGCAGCCGGCGCAGTGTGCGGCCCAGTGCGGCTTCGTCGTTCATTGCTGCCGTGGCGAGTTCGCTGCGCATGCCGGCGGCGGTGAACGGCTGTTCCGTTTCAGCGGGATCCAGCAGGGCCGGATCGGCAGTAAGCAGCCTCGCCAGGTAGCGGCTGTAGTCCGCGGCGCGGCTGATGTGCAGCTTCGGATCGGTGTTGCTGGGGGTCACGGTTGTGCGGTT
>JAIENU010000228.1 GCA_019751125.1 Burkholderiales bacterium
AAAACCACCTCGACCTCGCCGAGCAGGTGCCAGAGGCCGGCATGCGCACGATCGGTATGTGCCAGCCGCTCAAAATAGCGGGTGGCAAAGGTGTGCACCACGGCCAGTGCGAACAACGCCGTGCCGATGATCTGCAAGGTGGTGGGATTGAAGGTATTCATCGCGTAAGCCTCAGCAAAGTTCATGGAATCAAGCCGGCACCTTATCCCCCAGCCTTAACACCCGCGATCCGGCAGAGCACGTACGTAGATTCCCCTATTGAATTTCCGCCGGTTATCACCATCTGCTGCCTGCAGGTTGACCCTGCACGGCGTCCCTGTTTGAATCGGCACAGCTTGCCACCGGCATCCAGCCATGAATCCTTCCCGCCACCTCCGCGACGTCGCCGTCTTTGCGCCCTGCTACATTGCGCTGGACTGGGCGAGCTATATCGATCCGGTCGGGCTGTTCAACATCACGCCGTGGAACCCGCAACCGGCCATTGCGCTGGTCTGGACGCTGCTCTCCGGGCTTTCAGCGCTGCCGGCGATCATGCTCACCATCCTGGCCTCGGAGTTCGTGGTGCGTGGTGCCTCCGGCGGCCCCTGGGTGACCCTGGGCATGGCCCTGGTGCTCGGCAGCGGCTATGCAGCCATTGCCATGGCGTTCCGCCGTGCGAGCCCCATGGTCGCCCTGCGCAGTTCGGCAGCACTCACCGGTTTCGTCGGTACCGTGATTCCCGGCAGTGCGGTGGTCGCCGCGGCCTTTGTCGGATTGCTGACCCTGTCCGGCGGCATCGGCGACACCCCTTTCCTGCAGGCCTGGCTGCGCTTCTGGACCGGCGACGCAGTGGGCCTGCTGGTCACTGCCCCGCTGCTGTTTGCCGCCATTGACCCGCTAAGCCGCAGCGAGCTGCTGGCACTGGCGCGACGCAGGGAATTTGCGCTGCAACTGCTGACACTGTGCATCACCCTGTGGCTGGTGTTCACCGGCATCACCGGCGATCCGGCGGCACATTTTTACGTGCTGTTCCTGCCGCTGATCTGGATCGCGCTGCGCGCCGGTTTCAACGGTGCCATCGTCACCACGGCCATAGTCCAGCTCGCGGTGGTGCTGGCCGTACACAGCGGCACCGGCAGCGGCTTTCCGCTGCTCGAAGTCCAGGCGCTGGTGGCCACATTGACACTGACCGGACTGTTCCTCGGCATGGCTGTCGACGAACGGGCACGCGCCGAGGTCGAACTGCGCCAGAGCATGCGCCTCGCCGCTGCCGGCGAAATGGCCGGTGCGATCACCCACGAAATCAACCAGCCGCTGACCGCACTGGCCAACTACGGCACCTCGGCGCAGATGCTGATTGCGCGTGGCGCGGACGCGCCGGCACAGGCATTGCCCGAGGTGCTGCAGCGCATGCTGAACGAGGCGGAACGCGCAGCTCAGATCGTCAAGCGCTTGCGCGACCTGTTCCGCAGTGGCAGCACCCGGCTGGAGCAAGTGCCGGTCGCCACCCTCCTCGCGGCGGCACGGCGCATCGCCCGCCAGATCGACGAACAACAGGAAATCACCTTCGAATTCCTTGAAGGCGAAAACCTGCCACCCTTTTATGTCGACCGGCTGCAGGTCGAGGTGATCCTGCGCAACCTGATCGCCAATGCCACCGATGCCGTTGCAGTCAATCCACCAGGGCAACGCCGCATCACCATCCGTGCCGAAGCCCATGACAGCGGCCGGTTGCGCATCGTGGTCATCGACAATGGGCCGGGTGTGGGCAAGGAACAGGCCGTGGAGCTGTTCCGGCCCTTCCGCTCCGGAAAACCCACCGGCATGGGCCTCGGCCTTGCAGTGAGCCGCGCCATCGCCGAGGCCCACGGCGGCAGTCTCGAGTCCGTGAGCGGCAGCCACGGTGAATTCCACATCATCCTGCCATGCGCAACGACGAACTGACCATCAACATCATCGACGATGATCCGTCGATCCGTGACTCGCTGGCGCTGATGCTCGGCCTGTCCGGTTATCGCGTCGCACTGTTCGCCGACGCCGAGTCCTTCCTCGCCGCATGGCAGCCAGACTGGCGCGGCTGCGTCGTCACCGACCTGCGCCTGCCGGGGCTGACCGGCACCGACGTGCAGGAGGAACTGGCACGGCGCGGCAGCACCATGGGTGTGATCATCATCACCGCCCACGGCGACGTGGCCACGGCTCGCCGTGCCTTCCGTGCCGAAGCCGTCGATTTCCTGGAAAAACCCTTTGAACACGCCGAACTGGTGCGGGCCATAGATCAGGCCTGTGCCCGTGATGCCGCCAGGCAAACCCAGGGAGGCGATGCCTTGATGCAGGAGCGCCTGGCCAGCCTGACCCAGCGCGAACGCGAGGTGCTGGGCCATGTCGCGCGCGGCCTGCATGCCAAGGAAATCGCGCGCAGCCTCGGCATCAGCCCGCGCACGGTGGAAGTGCACAAGGCGAGACTGATGGCGAAACTGGAAGTACGAAACGTCGCCGAACTGGTGCGACTTGCAGTGCAGTCCGGACTCGACGCCGGCTGATTCCGCTCAGAGTGTGTCGAGTATGAAACGTGGAACCGCTTCGCGGCGCCGGTAATCACGCAGCACCGACGCGGGAAGACGACCGGCATTGGCCACCACGCCCCGGCACTGCCGCGCACCGCAGTTGCAGCGCATGGTCCAGACATCGTCGGCACCGAGCAGCGTCGAATAGTCGTGGATCACCTCTTCACCACGGCGGATCGGGCGCAGCGCATGCAGCCACAGCGCCCGCGGGCCGCGCACGATACGCGCGTTCGGATTGCAGCTGTGGTTGGCGTAGGCGCCGATCTCGCCCTCGGGGTCGAGATAGTGGTCGGCATCGAAGCGGAAGCAGTTTTCACCGCGGCGGCGGTCGCGTTTCCAGTAACCCCACACCGTGGCCGCGGTGACGATGCGGCCGCGTACATGGCAGATCACCTCACCAGCCGCGATCGGACGTAACGCGACCAGTCCCAGGCCATTACGCACCGGTTGCACGACCAGAGTGCCGCCGTAGCGCATCCCCGCACCCGCCATCATTCAACCTGTATCTTGGCCTGCTTGACGACCTTGGTCCATTTCGCGATCTCCTCCCTCACAAAACGGCCGAAGGCATCCGGGGACATGCCGCCGATCTCTGAACCCTCGGCACTCAGCCTTGCAGTCATTTCCGGCGTGTTCAAAGCCTTGACGATCTCGGCATGCAGCCGGTCGATGATCGGCTTCGGCGTTTTGGCGGGCGCCACCACGCCCTGCCAGGAGGAAGATTCATAACCGGGTACTGCATCAGCGATCGGCGCCGCATCCTTCCATGACGACAGGCGGTTTTTGCTGGTGACCCCTATCACCTTAAGCTTGCCGGCCTTGGCATGACCGATGGTGATCGAAGGCTGGATGAAGGTCATCTGCACCTGCCCGGCCAACAGTTCTGTCACCGATTGCCCCGATCCCTTGTATGGCACGTGAACCATGTCGATCTGCGCCATGATTCGGAACAACTCCATCGCCAGGTGAGAACCACCGCCGGTACCGGACGAGGCAAAGTTGAGTTTGCCCGGCTGGGCTTTGGCCAGGGCAATGAATTCACGGGCACTTTGCGCGGGCACCGTAGGATGGACCACCATGAAATAAGGGTTGGTGGACGTAAGCGTGATCGGTGCGTAGTCACGCAGCGGATCGTACGGCAGGCTGGCCTTGGTCGCGACATTGGTAGCCAGCGTGCTGATGGTACCGAAGAAAATAGTGTAGCCGTCGGGCGGCGCATCCTTTGCCATCGTCGCGGCAATCAGGCCGCCGGCACCCGCCCGGTTGTCAATAATGATCTGCTTGCCCAGTGACGCACTCAGGCGCGGCGCCAGGCCACGGGCCATGATGTCAGTCGGTCCGCCCGGCACAAAGGGCACGATCGCGCGGATGGGTTTAGAGGGATAAGCGTCCCTGGATTGGGCAGTCGCCGGCAGCGTGAAGGAAGTCAGCGCACAAAAAAAACCCATGGAAATGATTGCGAGTCGCATCTGGAGTCCACCTTGCAAAACAGTTGGAAAATCGCCGCCGGCCACGGACTGATCCAGCCACTGGCCACGCACCGTGGTGGTGCCTTGCGGCTCACGCCGCGTGCAGCAAACATCAGTTCATGCTGTTTCCTGGGCAACAGCGAACTGCGGCGGAAGATACAGCATAACGCGTGCCAACTCAGTTCCAAGTCCGCAATGCGTTCCTGATCTGCTCCAGTGCTGCCTGGCACAGACGATGCGCCCATGCACTCGGCACATCACACCACCCGCAGCGATAGGACGCGCCGCAAGGATGCCAAAACCGTTACGCGGCAGCTGAACGACAAGCGAGCGCCGTATGCTTTTGTTCGTCAGCAGCTTCCGGTTAATCGGCCTTGATCCGGCCTGCCTGCGCCACCTTGCGCCAGTTGGCGATCTCTTCGCTGACAAAACGGCTGAAGTCGGCCGGCGTGCTGCCGATCACTTCGCCATGCTGCGCTTCGATGCGTTCGCGCACTTCGGCCAGCGCAACCACCTTGGCGGTTTCAGCACTGAGGCGCTTGAGTATCGCTGGCGGCGCTTTCGCCGGCGCCACCAGGCCGAACCATGAAGTGGCGTTGACGCTGGCAAATCCAGCCTCGGCGGTGGTCGGAATGTCCGGCAGCGAGGCCACACGTTTGGCACTGGTCACCGCCAGCGCGCGCAGCTTGCCGCTGCGCACCTGGGGCACGGCCAGTGTCAGCGTCGGGAACACCAGGGTGATCTGACCGCCGACCAGGCTGACCATGGCCGGCGCAGCACCCTTGTGCGGCACATGGACCATGTCGATGCCGGCGGCCACCTTCATCTGTTCACCAGCCATGTGCAATGGTGTGCCAACGCCGCCGGATCCAAAGGTCAGCTGACCCGGTTTGGCCTTGGCCAGCTCCACCAGTTCACGCATGTTGCGCGCCGCCACCGCGGGATGCACCACCAGTGCATTGGCGACGCTCATCACCTGGCTGATGGTGGTGAAATCCTTCTGTACATCGAATGGCAGCTTGCCGTAGATCGCCGGCACGATGCCGAAAGCGGTGTCGGCCATCAGCAGCGTGTAGCCATCGGGCGCGCCCTTGGCCACCAGATCGGTGCCGATGATCGAACCCGCACCGGGACGGTTGTCGACCACCACAGCCTGCCCCAGCAGCTCCGCCAGACGCGGTGCAGTGACACGCGCTGCGAAATCCGTGGTACCGCCCGGCGCATAGGCCACCACCATGCGCAGTGGACGCACCGGGTAATCCGCAGCCCAGGCTTGGGAAATATATAAAAATATCAATAAAAACAATGACTTATATATTATTCGCAGCATGGATCCAGTCTCTTTCAGGTTTCACGCAAAACGCCACGGATCTGTTCCAGTGCCGCCGGATCCTCAATGGTGGTGAGGTCGCCGGGGTCACGCCCCTCGGCCAGCGCCTGCAGCGAACGGCGCAGCAGTTTGCCGGAACGCGTTTTCGGCAGCATCGTGACGAACAATACACGCCGTGGCCGCGCAATGGCGCCGAGATTGTGATCCACCGCCGCCATCACCTCGCCTTCGGCACGCTCGCGGCCCGCGGCATCCTGCACCTGCGCCGCATCCTTGACCACGGCAAAGGCCAGCGGCATCTGCCCCTTCACCGCGTCGGCGACACCCACCACCGCGACTTCGGCGATGTTCGGATGCGCCTGTACCGCCTCCTCGATCTCGCGGGTGCCGATGCGATGGCCGGCCACGTTGATCAC
>JAIENU010000001.1 GCA_019751125.1 Burkholderiales bacterium
AAACACTGGCCAAGGGCGTCAAGTCCTTCCCGGAGTCGCTGGTCATCCGCTGACCCTGCGCGTCACGGCGGCTGCATTGCAGTCCCGGCATCACGCCGCGGTTTTGCACTACATTCACGCTTTCACAACACCACCCGCGAAAGAGCGACGATGAAACACGACCTCATCCTGACTGCAAAAGGACACCCCGGCACGCAAAAACGCATGGAGCAGGAATTCAACCTGATCAAACTGTGGGAACAGCCCGACCGCGCTACCGCACTTAAAGCCGCCGCACCCAAGGTGCGCGCGCTGGCTCACACCGGCCACAGCAAGGTCGATGCGGCGCTGATGGATGCATTGCCCAAACTCGAAATCATTTCCAACTTCGGTGTTGGTGTGGACCAGATCGACCTTGATGCAGCAAAAGCGCGCGGCATCATTGTCACCAACACCGCCAACGCGCTGAACGACTGCGTCGCCGACTGCGCGATCGCACTGGTGCTCAACACCCTGCGCAAATTCAGCCAGGCCGACAAATACCTGCGTGCCGGCCTGTGGAAATCCAGGGGCACCTATCCCTTCACCACCTCGCTTGGCGGCAAGACCCTGGGCATCCTCGGCCTCGGCCGCATCGGCGAAGAAATCGCCAACCGTGCCAAAGCCTTCAAGATGGAAATCCGCTACCACAACCGCAACAGGAAGGATGTGCCCTGGACCTATGACCCCGATCCGGTGACGCTGGCAAAAAACAGCGACGTGCTGCTCGCCATCACCCCCGGCGGCCCCGAAACCGACAAGCTGGTCAACGCCGCGGTGCTCGACGCCCTCGGCCCGCAGGGCTATTTCGTCAACGTCGCCCGCGGCTCGGTGGTCGATCAGGCGGTGCTGCTGAAATACCTGCAGGAGAACAAGATCGCCGGCGCCGGTCTGGATGTGTTCGAAAAAGAACCGGACGTGCCGCCGGAATTCTTCGAGCTCGACAACGTGGTGCTGCTGCCGCACATGGCGAGCGCGTCAAACGAGACGCGGATGGCGATGGGGGATTTGCAGATTGAGAATGTGTTGCTGCATCTAAACGGCAAACCGGTGAAAACCCCCGTGGTCTGATCCGTCACTGCGCTTCAATCCCCGCGCTGGCCATGATCTTCTTGTAGTGGGGAATGTCGCGCGCCAGCACTGAGGCGAAGTCCTCGCCGCTGTTGGCGATGATCTCGTTGCCGCGGGCGAGTGCGATATCGATGATGTCTTTTTGTGCGAGCACCTTGTTGGCTTCCTGGTTCAGCCGCCGCACCAGCGCCGGCGAGGTGCCGCGCGGCGCGAGCATGCCGTGCCAGTTGCCGAACTCGTAGCCGGTCAGCCCTTGTTCCTGGATGGTTGGGGTGTCCGGCAGCAGGAATGAACGCTTGGCGGTGGTGACGCCGTAGATTTTCATCCGGCCCTGACGCACATGCGGGGTGACCGTCGGAATCGACAGCAGGGCGACCGGCACTTCGTAGGACAGCACGGCCAGTTCCGAAGGCGAGCTGCCTTTGTAGGGTACGTTGACCAGCCGGATGCCGGCCATGTACTTGAGCACCTCGGTTGCAACCGCGCCGTTGGCACCGGCGACAGCGATGGTGATGCGGTCGGGTTCCTTTTTGATGGCGGCGACGAATTCGCGGAAATTGTTGGGTGCGAATTTGGGGTTGGCGATCAGCGCGGTACCGGCCGAGATCAGCTGGCCGATGGGCACGAAATCGCGCTGCGGGTCATAGGGCAGTTTTTTGTAGAGACCGGTATTCATCACCATCGTGCCGATATTGCCGATCAGCAGCGTGTAGCCGTCAGGCGGCGCCTTGGCGGCGATCTCGGAGGCGACGATGCCATTCACGCTTTGCCGGTTATCGACGATGATGCTCTGGCCAATGGCTTCACTGAGCCGGTTCGAGATCAGCCGCGCGGCGAAATCCGAAGGACCGCTCGGCGCCGACGGCACCAGCAGACGGATCGGGCGCTTCTGGTCGTTTTGGGCGTGGACAGCGGGCGCGATGAACGACAGTGCGGCGATGATCGCCAGCAGGCCGGTGGATTGCGGGATGCTGATGTGACGCATGGGCTCCTCCTGAAATGACAGGTCATGCGATGCGGTCTTGCAATGCGTTTGTTGTTCTTTTCGGGCTAGCATAGGGAACTGCACGCGGGCTGACAACGACAGTTTCACATTACAGTCCCGCAGCGCTTGTTTCACCGGCTAACCGAGGAGATAGTCATGGCGTCGCCCGAGTCTGCACCGCTGTCCCTGCACTACACGCTGCTGCCCGAGCGCATGCCGCCGATTCCCGAAGCACAGCGCAGTCCGGCGCAGCAGGCGGCGGCCGACTTGATCAGCGCCGGCCCGCGCGGCGGAGTCAAGGGACCGTACAACGCCATCCTGCGCAGTCCCGGTCTGACCACACCGATGCAGCAGCTCGGTGCCTACATTCGTTTCGACTGCAAGCTGGCGCTGCGCATCAACGAACTGGCGGCGCTGATCACGGCGCGGCACTGGAGTTGCCAGTTTGAATGGCAGGCGCATGAGAAGCATGCGCGCAGTGCGGGACTGTCCGATGCGGTGATCACCGCCATCGCCGAAGGACGCCGTCCCGTGGACATGGCCGGAGACGAAGCGGTGACTTACGATTTTGTCAGCGAGCTGCTCGCCCGCCACGGCGTTTGCGATGCCACTTACGAACGCGGGCTGCGGCAATTCGGCGAGGAAAGCCTGATGGACCTGATGGGTGTGGTCGGCTATTACTCGGCGATTGCGCTGATCATGAATGTGGCCCGCACGCGCATCCCCGGCCGCGAAGACCTGCCGCTGGTGCCCTGGCCGCTGCAGATGAAGAAGGCCTGAAATCAGCCTTTCGGCAGCATGATCTGGGTCTGGGTGACGATCGCCGCAACCTTGTCGTCGCCGCCCTTGATTGTGGTTTCCCACACCGAGGTGGTGCGGCCGACGTGCAGCGGAGTGCTGCTGGCCTTGAGCACCGGCCCAACCGCGGCGCTGAAAAAGTTGGTTTTGGATTCAATGGTGCCACCGCTGTGATTGGGCGGCCGGTTGGCCACCGCACCAGCGGCGCCCATCACGTCTGCCATCGCCATCAGGATGCCGCCGCCGACCCGGTTGTTGCGGTTCAGGTGATGCGGCTGCACCTTCAGCCGCGCGGTGATTTTGCTCCGGCTGATGATCACCGGCTCCACCCCGATCAGCCTGGGTGGCCCGATTTCGAACAAGGCACGTGCGCTTTTCAGTTGTTCAGCCAATTGCGCCTTGGTCAATGCGGGTTTACGTTTGTTTTCGGACATGGAATGGACGATCTTTTTTTCGGTTGTATAAACTGCTGCAAGCATATGGGATATTCAGAAGCTTGGTGAACGGCTTTGACCCGAAGAGGAATTCTTGACGAATCATCCGGCATTCCAGGACCAGATCCCCGGCAACGGCTGCTATGGCTGCGGGCCGCACAACGATCAAGGCCTGCGCCTGAAAAGCCACTGGGAGGGTGAGGAGTCGGTGGCGGCCTTCATGCCGGAGCCGTTTCATGCGGCCGGACCCAGTCATGTGCTGAACGGCGGCATCATCGCGACGGTGATCGACTGCCACGGCGTCTGCACTGCGATTGCCGAGGCTTACCGCCGCGAGGGCCGCGCCATCGGCTCGGCGCCTGAAATCTGGTATGCGACCGGTTCGCTCCGGGTGGATTACCTGAAACCGACGCCGATGGATCAGCCACTGACGCTGCGTGCAAGCGTGGTCGAAGCCGGCCCGAAAAAAACCCGTATTGCCTGTTCCCTGTATGCGCTGGGGCAGGAATGTGCGCGTGGCGAGGTGCTGGCCATACGCGTCGCCAATGACTGGCGTGCCTGAACTGTTGCGGCGTCATGGTCCGGCGCTGCTGCGCATGGCCTTGTGGTGGGTGGCGCTGGTGCTGGTTTATGCCGGCACATTTCGTCCGTTCATGGCGGCGCTGCAGGGGCTTTCGCTTGCCGCCGGGTCGAAGCTGCTGCTCGGTTTCATTTTCCATGTGGCGTATGGCGTGGCCGGTTACTGCTGCTTTACCGGGGCACAATGGCTGCGCCAGTTGCTGGTATTTACCGCGTTACTGGCCAACGGCGTGATTCTGGAGGCACTGGTTCCCAGTTACATGTATTCGCATCTGGCCGGGATGTTGCTGTTTGGGCTGTTTGCGGCGGGTGGCGTGAGTCTCGGCCGGCTGCTGTGCAAGTTCTGGATGCATTGCCGGTCACGGTAGAAGTGCGCAGACTGAACGGCGCATAAAAAAAGCCGCGGCGACGATCGTGGCCTGGCTTGAAGAAACGCCGTTCAGCACCTCAAGATCAACGCTCGAATGTCAGATTTGCCGTTTTCACCACGCGCCGCCATTTCTCGATGTCCTTGCGGATGTAGTCGGTGAATTCATCGATGGTCATGGTCAGCGGGTCGGCACCCACCGCGAGCAGGCGGTCGCGCACCACCGGCGTGTTGACGGTACGGATGATCGCATCGTGCAGCTTCTGCGCGATGTCGCGCGGCACCTTGGCCTGGGTCAGCAGGCCATAGTAGTTGAGCATGTCGATATTCTCGAAGCCCTGCTCCTTCGCCGAAGGAATGTCGGGGAAGTGCGGCGAGCGCTGCTGCGCGGCTACTGCGATGGCTTTCACCCGGCCCGATTTCACATAGGGCGAGATCACCGGCAGGTCAACAAACATGCCCTGGATCTGGCCGGCGGTGACGTCGGTGACCGCCGGTGCGGCACCCTTGTAGGCGACGTGGGTGATCTTGACCTTGGCCTCGGCCATCAGCATTTCGAGGCCGAGGTGCAGCGTGCCGCCAAGGCCGGCGGAGCCGAAGGCGATCTGGTTGGGCCGCGCCCTGGCGAAGGTGACAAACTCCTTCAGGTCTTTCACCGGCATCGACGGGTGCAGCACGATCAGGCTGCCGGTGGTCATCACCGGCGACAGCGGCAGCATGTCGCGCAGCGTGTCGTACGGCGGCTTGGCATAGGTGACCATGTTGATCGAGGTCACGCTGGCGGTGGTCATCAGCAGCGTGTGGCCGTCGGCGGGCGAGCGGATCATCGCCTCGGCGCCGATGGTGCCGTTGCCGCCGGCACGGTTGTCCACGACGATGCTTTGACCGATCAGTTCACCGAGGCGCGGCGCGATGTTGCGCGAGGTGATGTCGGCGGGGCCGCCCGCGGCAAAAGGCACGACAATGCGGATCGGCCGCGACGGGAAGGTTTGGGCAGATGCGGTCTGTACCGGCGCCGAAACCGTGGTCAGCAATCCGGCGGCAAGCAGAATCAGGTGTTTCATGACTCCTCCCAGAGCATGAGTGGTTGTTTTTTGGGATCATTATAGCCAGCGCCCCATCGGGGGTGTATTGCATGGTTGCACGGGAAAAGAATGACATTGCTGAAAAAACTGGGCCGGGCCCTGATGCTTTTTGCCGTATTTATCGGGCTGCTTATGGGCATCGGCCGGCTGACCACGTATTTCACCGCCGAGCGTTATTTCGAGGGCGCGGTGCCGAGCCGGTTGTTTCCGGTGGTGAAGGTGGTGGCGGAGCCTGCGCGCTACGAACTGCTGCGCTGGCACCAGGTGAAGGCCGCAGCTGCGGAATCGGCGCAGCCGTTTCGGCTGAAAGAAGACAAGGGCAGTTTCACCATCCCCGACAACAGCGGTTATGACCCGGAGGTACGCTTCAAGGTTGGTGTCGGTGCCGATGGTCGCCAACGCATCGAGGTTGATGTGATCGAGGATGACTACGTGATCCA
>JAIENU010000114.1 GCA_019751125.1 Burkholderiales bacterium
GTCTCAAACATTGGACGGAGCATGTTGTTTTGTAGCGAGGACAATTGATGATTGATCCAAGCCGGGAGCACCCAGTAGAAGAGCACGAATAGAACGACGCCGAAAATAGCTGCACCTTTCCACGAGAGGCGGTTGGCAATGTACGCAGTGTCAGCCAATACCTCACTGGCCATGGAACGCTTTCGGCGATAGCGTCGGTAGCCCATAGATTCGGTAACGTGCTCTAACGTCCGCGTTTTACTGCGCCGGACGAAGCGCGCGGTAGACGTCGGTCAACAACACGCTGTTAGCTTCCATCGCTTGAACTCTTACCGGAGAGTCTAAAGGCTGCGCCGCAATACATACATTGAAACGGTCTACGTTTGAGGACGTTAACCACTGTAGTACTAAAGTAGTTGAGTCCTCCATTGCGAACAAAGGTGGGAGACTTCTTTCGAAAGCCCTCTACAAAGATAAGACGTTCGCAGTTGAGGCAAGGCGCGAACAACGCCGCGAGGACATATAGGGCGGCGATCACAAGAAATACGTACAACACTCCCATCAAGAAAGCCGCAGGAATCCAGCCGGTGAGGCTGACCAGGAACAGTGCAAACCAAGCCGCGAGAAATGCCCAAGCTGCGGCGCAAAGATACGCGGGGAGGAGGATGCTCTTGGTGCTCGGATAGACCTTGATGTCGTCCATGCACGCTAACGTGATTTAGACCGCAGATTTGCGGCATAACAGCGGGGTTTGCGGTCTAACATTCCTCCCTCCATCGCCAAAACCTGCTTTTATTCAATGGCCTGACGCCTATTGCGCATATACGTACCGCATCAAAACCCAGACTTGCCAGGCCGCCGCTGCAGTCCACACGGCTGCTCGATCAGCTGCGGGAACGCATTCGTTATCTGCATTACAGCTTAAGGACAGAACAGACCTAAGTCTACCGGCACCAGCTCAAGCACCCTGTGCTGATAGTTGGGGCCGGGGTTAAGGCTTACCTTAGCCGTCTGGCCGGTTGCACTTTGAGTCGCTTCAGCGAAACTCGTAACCCACGTTGATCGAATAGAAGCGCTGCTTGCCGCCGCTGCTCACCGGGGTGCGGAATTCCTCGCTGCGTTTGACTCGGGTCACCGAGAAGCGCAGGCGGTCGATGCGCATCGAGATGCCGCTGGTGAGGTCGTGCACGGTGTCGCGGCGCTGCACGCCGGGGCCATCGCGGAACAGCGAGCCGTCGAGGAAGATGTTGTGGCCGACCAGGCGCGCATCAACGCCGGCAAAGACGAACCATTCCCAGTCGCCGCCGGCGCCGTCATCGACACGGGTGTTTTTCAGCATCGCACCGCCAGGCTCAATGCCGTCGGGCCCGAAGCCGGTCATGCGCCGGCCGTAGCGCAGCAGGCCGCCGGCGCGGACGTGGGTCATGATGGTGCCGGTGCTGAAACCGACATGCGGGATCAGTTGCAGGCCGTCGGCATCGCCGATGCGGCGCTTGTGTACATAGGTGAGCAGGATGCCGGGCTCGGCGCGGATCTGGTTGCCCCAGCCCATCGGGGTTGGTGCATCCACCACCTGTTCGTGCCAGAAGGTCTGCACCTGTTTGCCCAGCGCCGGTGGTCCGACAAAACCGAGATCAACTTCGACGGTGTGCAGGCGATTGTCGGTGACGACCTGCGCTGCCGTGCCGATATAGCTCCACGCCGCCCAGGGCCGGTCGAAGGGCTGCGGCGCGGCGATGGTGATGTCGCGCGGCGTGTACATGTTCTGGCCGATGAACAGGCCGAAGTTGCTGGCCTTGCCGATGTCGGAGCCGCCGAGTTCGCGGATTTTTTTCAGCAGTTCGTCGGAAGGTCTTTTGAACAGGCCGTAGAGACACTCGCCGCGCACCCCCACGCCGAGCTTGAGGCCGTTGGTGTAGTACTGGTCACTCGAGCCAAAGGAATCGTTCTCGATGAAGAACTGCAGTTCGTTGCCGCGCGGATCCTTGATGCAGTCACGCGCGCCATCGATGCCCTGCGCCGCCGCCAGCGCGCTCGCCAGCCCCAGCGTGATCGCGGCAAAACTGCCGCAGAGCTTCGGGAGCATGCTAAAAACCGTTATAAATCAATGCGATAGCGCTTCATCTTGCGCGCATCGAGGGTCATGCCGATGCCCGGCCCGGCGGGCAGTTGCAGCAGGCCGCCCTTGATCAGCGGATCCTCGTTGGCGACATGATCCTTGGCGTCGATGAAGCTGGAGAACTCATGCGCATGCGGCGTGCGGTAGGTGCTGGCGAAATGCGCGGCGGCGACGCAGCCGATCTGCATGTCGGCCTGGGTACCGTTGTGTGCCGGTGTGTAGTACGACTGCGCCAGCGCAAGAATCTGCCTTGAGCGCGTGTAACCGGTGCGTGCGCACTTGATCACCAGCGCGCGGATGCCGCCGAGTTTCAGTTCATGCAGCACATCATCCGGCGTCATGCAGGAATCGTCACCGGAGATCGGAATCGTGGTGCGCTCGGCGCAAAAACGTTTGCCGGGACCGTCGCGCATTGGTATCGGCTCCTCGATCAGCGCCACGTTCACTTCCTCGAAATAGGGGCTCATCTCGAGCAGGTCCTGCGAGGAATAGCCCTGGTTGCAGTCGATGGTGATCTCGTGGTCATCACCAACCAGCTTGCGCAGCGCGCGCAGCAGCGCGATGTCGCGTTTTTTGTCGATGCCGCATTTCACCTTCCACGCCTTGAAGCCATGGCGCTTGATCATGCGCTCGGCCTCGGACAGCATTTCCTTGTTCGAGCCCAGCATCAGCCGGCGGTTTACCGGCAATGCCTTGGGCGTGCCGCCGAGCAGCTCGGCGCAGGTGATGCCGAGGTGTTTGGCCTGGGCATCGAACACCGCCATGTCGATGGCGGACTTGGCCGCCGGATTGCCGGCGTACTGGTCAAACACCGCCCACAAGCCGTTGATGTCGAAGGCATTGAGGCCCTTGAGTTTGGGCGCGAGGTGGTCGCGGATGATGGTGACGATGGATTGCTGGGTCTCGCCGTAGATGGTCGGCCGCGGCGGCGCATCGGCAATGCCCTGGGTGCCGTCGCTCAGCGTGACCGTGACGATGACATTGTCGATGTCCTTGATCTCGCCGCGCGCCCACTTGATCGGATGCAGCAGCGGCACGACCACGGGAATGGCTTCGACGGAACGGATGGAAAGTGTGCTGTCCTTCATGGAATCGGGCCCTTTATGAAGCCCCGATTATCCATGATTTACACAACAAACCAATGCGCAGACCGACTGATGTCGCCCGGCAGCGACTCCTGCGTCAGAAACTCGTCGGCCAGGTGCGCATCAGGTGCTGCCCCACGCCGTTGTTCATGCGCATGCGGTGCACGTCAAGCATGCGGATCAGCCAGCTGCGGGTGTCGCGCGGATCGATGACATCCTGCGCGGTGTAGATCGCCGCCATGTCATAGGGTGAGGTGCCCTTGGACATTTTGGCGACGGCTTCCTTGAATTTCTCCGGCTCTTTTTCGGGATCGACACCGAACACCACCTTGGCACCGAAGTCCGGTTTCATGAAACTGATCTCGGCGGTGAGCCAGCAGGCCAGTTCGTCGGTATTGCCGCCGGCACCCATATTGGACACCGCCAGCCCGTAGCTCTTGCGCAGGATCACCGAGATTTTCGGCACGGTGACCAGCGTCATCGCATTGAGCCAGTTCATCACCTTGCCGGTGACGCCCTGCTGCTCGCCTTCCATGCCGATCAGGAAGCCCGGCTGGTCCACCAGCATCACGATCGGGATGTTGAAGGAATCACACAGCACAAAAAACGCCTGCACCTTGCGGCAGGCATCGGCGTCAATGGCGCCGCCCTTGTACAGCGGATTGTTGGCGATGATGCCCACCGATTTGCCATCCAGCCGCGCCAGCGCAGTGACCAGGGTCTTGCCGAAGCGCGACTTCATCTCGAACATCGAACCGCGATCGACGATGCACTGGATCACCTTGCGCATGTCGTAGACCTGGTTGGTCGACTCCGGGATCAGCGACATCACGTCGCGGATCGCGTCGTCCGAACCCTCGGGTACCGGATGTTCCGGCGGCGCTTCCATGTAATGGCTGGGCAGATAGGACAGGAACTGCTTGATCGCGTCGATCGCCTGCTCGTCGGTATCGACCACCTGATCGACCAGGCCGCTGACTTCGGAATGCACACGCCAGCCGCCGAGTTCCTCGCCGTCACACTGCTTGCCGGTGGCCATTGAAATCAGCCGCGGGCTGGACACTGCCATGATCGCGCCCTTGCGCATCACGCAGAAATCGGACATCGAGCCGTACCAGGCAGAGGAACCGTAGCAGTGGCCCAGCACGCCGGCGGCCCAGGGCACCTCGCGCATGCGCAGGTATTCCTGCGGATCGTCCTTGGAGCCGATCGAACCGGCGCCCATCACGTCGGGCATGCGCGCGCCGGTGGATTCACCGAGGAAAACCAGCGGAATGCCGCGCTTTTTGGCGACGGCCTTCATCTGCTTCAGCTTCTTGATGTTGATCTGCGCACTGGAGGCACCCTTGACCGTGAAGTCATTGGAAACCGCCGCCACCTCGCGGCCATTGACACGGCCGTAGCCGGCCACCTTGCCGTCGGCAGGCGTCGTATTCTTGTCCTCGGGGCGGCTGGACACGCTGAACTGGCCGGATTCAAGAAAGGAGCCGGCATCAAACAGACGATCCAGGCGTTCACGGGCGTTAAGCACACCTTGGGCCTTGCGCTCGGCAAGTTTTTCCGGCCCGCCCATGGCCAGCGCGCGGCGTTTGCGTTCGTCGAGTTCCTTGATCAGTGCTTCAAAAGCCATGGTGGTTATACCCGTTCAGAGTTTGATGCCCAGCTCGCGCACCAGCTTGCCCCACTGCGCGATGCCGCTGCGCATGGATTCGCGCAACTGCTCCGGCGTACCGCCGGCGGGTTCAGTGCCATCGGCGGCAAACGCGGCCCTCACTTCAGGCAGCTTGAGCACGGCGTTGGCATCGGCATTGATTTTCTGGATCAGCGGCTGCGGCGTCTGGGCTGGCGCCAGCATCGCGAACCAGGTCGCCGCCGAATAACCGGGCAGGCCGGATTCGGCAACGGTCGGCACGTCGGGCAGCACCGGCGAACGCTGTGCCGAAGTCACGCCGAGAACGCGCACACGTCCCGCCTTGATTTGCGGCACCGCCGCCGGAAACGGCGCAAATGACACCTGGATCTGGCCGGACATGACATCGGTGACCGCGAGGTTGGCGCCCTTGTACGGGATGTGCGTCATCTGCACGCCGGTCAGCGCCTTGAAGTGTTCGGCAAAGAGGTGGTTCCAGGTGCCGTTGCCGGCGGAACCGTAGTTGAGCTTGCCGGGATTGGCCTTGCCGTAGCTGATGAAATCAGCGACGGTTTTCACCGGCAGCGCCGGATTCACCACCAGCAGCCCCGGGGGCTGCGAGACCAGCACCAGCGGCGCGAGGTCTTTCAGCGGATCGTAGGCCAGCTTCGGGAACAGGCTGGGGCCGACGAGGATGTTGCCGAAGGAGGCCAGCGCCATGGTGTAGCCATCGGCCGGTGCCTTGGCCAGCATCTCCACACCCAGCGTGCCGCCGGCACCGGCACGGTTATCGACGACAACCTGCTGGCCCCACTTTTCCGACAGCTTCATCGCGATCAGCCGTCCCTGCACGTCGGTGTTGCCGCCGGGCGCAAAAGGCACGATGAAACGCACCGGACGCGCCGGATAGTTCTGGGCCAGTGCAGGTGCAACAGCCAGTGCCGCACCCAGCACGATCAGGATTCGATGCCACATGGTCCGCTCCTCCTGCGGTTTGGGCTGT
>JAIENU010000062.1 GCA_019751125.1 Burkholderiales bacterium
TCGTCATCGGACAGGTAGGTGATGTGGCCGACCATGCGCGCCACGCGCAGGCCGCGCTTGGGCGCGGTGCCCTGTTCGCGGTAATGGCCGTCATTAAAATCGGGGTCGGTGATGATGGCCTGGCGTGCAACTTCGTTGAAGGCGATGTTTTGCGCCGACAGGCTGGGTGTGCAGGCGATGACGATGCTGTGGCGCAGGCGTTCCGGGTAACGCGTGGCCCAGGCCAGCGCCTGCATCGCGCCGAGGCTGCCGCCCATCACCGCGGCAAAGCGGGTGATGCCGAGGTGGTCGGCGAGGCGGCACTGCGCATCAACCCAGTCCTCAACGGTGACCAACGGGAAGTCCCCGCCCCAGGCGCGCCCGGTCTGCGGGTTGATGCTGAGCGGACCGGTCGAGCCGTGGCAGCCGCCGATGTTGTTGACGCCGATCACAAAAAAACGCCGCGTATCAACCGGTTTGCCGGGGCCTATCATGTTGTCCCACCAGCCGGTGTTGCCGGGCTCATCGGCGTAGTGGCCGGCAACGTGGTGGGAGGCATTCAGCGCGTGGCAGACCAGCACCGCGTTGGAGCGGTCGGCATTGAGCGTGCCGTAGGTTTCGTACACCAGATCGAAGCCGTCCAGCGTGCGGCCGCAGCGCAGCGGCAGCGGCCCGTCAAAGCGGGCAGTCTGCGGCGTGACCACGCCGACGGATGCGGTGCCCGTGGCGGATGAGATGGAAGATGTGGACATAAAAAAACCCCGCAGCCTGCGCTCCGGGGTTTCGAGAATTTCGTCGTCTCTTTAGCCGGATTTATTACGCGCCCGCAAGCTGATCTCAAATCGGCGCGACAACAGTGCTGAACCTTACCTGCGCCCCGTGGCCTTGTCAAACCAGGGCAATGGGGCGGCGGTCAGTGATTGATTTTTTCGAGCAGGCTTTTCAGTTTTGCCGGCTCGGTGGCGCGCAGCATGCGCCGGCCGATCGGGCGGATGTCCTCGACGCTGGTTTTCAGCACACGCTGCTTGACGTCGAGCAGGTGTGCGGAATGCATCGAGAAGCGGCGCAGGCCGAGCGCCAGAAGCAGTCGCGTCAGCTCGAGGTCGCCGGCCATTTCGCCGCAGATGGCGACCGGAATTTTTGACTTCGCTGCGGTATCGAAGACATGGGCGAGCACCGTCAGGATTGCAGGGTGCAGCGGGTCGTAGAGATGGGCGACCGTGTCGTCGGTGCGGTCGATGGCAAGCATGTACTGGATCAGGTCGTTGGTGCCCACCGACAGGAAATCCAGGCGTTTGGTGAGCAGGCCCAACGCCAGTGCCGCAGCAGGAATTTCGACCATGCCACCGACAGGCACCGAGCGGTCGTAGGCGATGCCATCGTCATCGAGGCTGCGTTTGGCCTGTTCGATCAGCAGCAATGCCTGGTCAACCTCGTTGGCGTTCATCAGCATCGGAATCAGGATCTGCATGCGGCCATAGGTCGAGGCGCGCAGCATCGCCCGCAGCTGGGTGATGAAGCGTTTGGGTTCGGTCAGGCAGAGACGGATCGCGCGCAGGCCCAGCGCCGGATTCGGCGAGGCCCTTGCGGAGTCGTCGATCTGCTTGTCGGCGCCGAGGTCGTAGGTGCGGATGGTCACCGGCCGCCCCTCCATGTCCTGCACCACCTGGCGATAGGCTTCAAACTGTTCGTCTTCGTCCGGCAGTTCGGGGCGGTTCAGGAACAGGAATTCGGTGCGGAACAGGCCGATGCCGGCGGCGCCGTTTTCGCGGGCGAGCGCCACGTCCCCAGGCAGTTCGATGTTGGCATGCAGTTCGACGTCAATGCCGTCGAGGGTGCGTGCCGGGGTGTCGCGCAGGCGCTTGAGCTTCTGCCGTTCCAGTCCGAATTCGCGCTGGCGCAGCTGGTATTCGGCGAGGACCTGCGGGTCGGGGTCGACGATCAGCACGCCTTCGGAACCGTCGACGATGACGATCTCGTTCTCGCGCACCATCTGCCGCGCGTGGTGCAGGGCGACGATGCAGGGGATGTTCAGGCTGCGCGCGACGATGGCGGTGTGCGAGGTGGCGCCGCCGAGGTCGGTGACAAAGCTGGCGAACTGGTGCTGCTTGAACAGCACGACGTCGGCGGGTGACAGGTCGTGGGCGACCAGCACCAGGTTTTCTTCGGAGTCGCCGGCAGCCGGCGGCACGTAGCCGGGCTGTCCCGACAGCGCCTTCATCACCCGTTCGGCGACCTGGATCACGTCGGCGCGGCGTTCGCGCAGATAGGCATCCTCGATGGCGTCAAACTGCTGCAGCAGCTCGTCGGTCTGGGTCTGCAGCGCCCATTCGGCGTTGCAGCGCTCGTTTTCGATGATTTCGCGCGGGACACCCGACAGTGTCGAGTCGTCGAGAATCATCAGGTGCAGGTCGATGAATGCGGCGAATTCCGCTGGGGCGCCCGCCGGCACTGCGCCGCGCAGCTGGCCGAGCTCCTCGCGCACGGTGCGGATGGCGAGGTCAAAGCGGGCGATTTCCTCGGTGATCTGCTCGGGCGGTATTTCGTAATGCGCCACCTCGAGCCGGGTGTGCGAGACGAGGTGGGCGCGGCCGATGGCGATGCCGCCGGAGACGCCGATGCCGTGGATGGTGAAGCTCATGGAAAAGACGCGTGCTGCGGAGTTAAGGGGTTTGCCCCGGTGTTGCCCGGGGTTTGCTTGGAGTAAAACCCACGAGGCCCGCTGCGTCAACCGCGGGCCGCACCCGCGTCCTGCTTATTCGCCTTCGCCGAAGCGGTCGGCGATCAGCGCCGTGAGCGCCGTCATCGCCGCGGTCTCATCCGGGCCGTCGGTTTCGATGGTGACCGTCGAGCCCTTGGCCGCGGCAAGCATCATCACGCCCATGATGCTTTTGGCATTGACCCGGCGGCCGTTGCGGGTGAGCCAGACCGCGCTCTCATAATTGCCGGCAACCTGGGTCAATTTCGCGGAGGCCCGGGCGTGCAGCCCGAGCTTGTTGATGATCTCAGCTTCCTGTTGCAGCATTTTGAATGGTGGTGAATACCGGGGGCACACGCAGCACGCCCTCGCAGCCGCCGCTGATGGCCTTGGTCACCATCATGGTCATGGGTTTGTCACGGTAGGTCAGGGCGCGGATCAGCATCGGCAGGTTGACTCCGGCGATGGCTTCAATACGGCCCGGAATCACCAGCTTGGCGGCGATGTTGGACGGCGAGCCGCCATACATGTCGGTGAGCACCAGCACGCCGTCGCCCTCGTCGAGCTCCTTGATCATCTTGCGCGCCTGCGGTACCAGCAGCACCGGGTCGTCCTGCGCGGTGACGCCGATCTGGCGCAGCCGCGTCGGGCGTTTGTTGAGCATGTGGCTGGCACAGTGGATCAGGCTTTCGCCGAGGGTGCCGTGGCTGATGATGAGGATGCCGATCATGGGTGGCTTGGGGCGGTCACAAAAGCGCCATACTCTACGCCCGCCGATGCTGCCCCGCAACATTCGCTTGTGGGCGCAACTTGTGAACCCATTCAATCAGATCAATTTTTCCAATGAATTCAATAGCATAGCAGCAACATCGAAGCCGGACTGCTGGCTGATTTCCTGGAAACAGGTGGGGCTGGTGACATTGACCTCGGTGAGGTTGTCGCCGATCACGTCGAGGCCGACCAGCAGCAGGCCGGCTTCCATCAATTGCGGGCCCAGGGTTTCGGCAATCTCGCGGTCGCGCACCGTCAGCGGGCGTGCGACGCCGGTGCCACCGGCGGCCAGGTTGCCCCGGGTTTCACCGGGCCGCGGGATGCGCGCCAGGCAGAACGGCACCGGCTCGCCACCGATCACCAGCACGCGTTTGTCGCCGTCGCTGATCGCCGGCAGATAACGCTGGGCCATGATCGTGCGGCTGCCCAGCGCGGTGAGGGTCTCGATGATCACGCTGATATTGGGGTCATTGGCGCGCACGCGGAACACCGAGGAACCACCCATGCCGTCCAGCGGCTTGAGGACGATGTCGCCGTGGTCAGCGAGAAAGCCGCGCAGCAGGTCTTCACGGCGCGTCACCAGCGTCGGCGCGGTGAACGGCGCGAAGCGGGCGATCGCCATTTTTTCGTTGAAATCGCGGATCGCGCGCGGCCGGTTGAACACCCTGGCACCCCGCTGTTCGGCGATCTCCAGCAGATAGGTGCTGTAGACATACTCCATGTCGAAAGGCGGGTCCTTGCGCATCAGCACCGCATCGAACTGTTCCAGGGCGGTGTCCCGCGCGGGGTCGCAGCGGTACCAGTTTCCGCTTTCACCGGTCAGGTGCAGGCGCGAGGCATGGCCGATGACCGACTGTTTGTGCCAGGCCAGATCCGAGGGCTCGAGCGCGTGGAGTTCGTGGCCGCGGCGCGCGGCCTCGCGCATCATCGCGTAGGTCGAATCCTTCTCGAGCTTGAAGCTGTCGAGCGGATCGGCGACGAAGGCGATCTTCATGCCGTGACGGGCGATTCCGTGCGTTCGATTTCGAGGGCGGCCGCGAGCAGTGCCAGACGCGCGATCACGCCATAGGCATAAAAACGGTTCGGCGGGCAGCCGGGATCGCCGGGGTTGGGCGAGGAGCAGGGCTCGGCGAAGGCCAGCGGCACGAACTGCATGCCGGGCGCATTCAGGTTCTGGTCCTTGCCGCGTTCGGTGTGTACCCGATAGAAGCCGCCGACAACGAAGTGGTCGATCATGTAGACCACCGGTTCGGCGATGGCGTCGCCGACGGTCTCGAAGGTGTAGACGCCTTCCTGCACGATGACCTCGTTGACCTCGAGGCCTTCCTTGACCACCGCCATCTTGTTGCGCTGCTTGCGGTTGAGGCCTTTGACTTCGGAGGGATCCTTCACCGTCATGATGCCCATGCCATAGGTGCCGGCATCGGCCTTGACGATGACAAAGGGGTCTTCCTTGACGCCGTATTCGGCGTATTTTTTGCGGATGTCGCCGAGGATTTCGGAGACATAACCCTCGAGGCATTCCTCACCCTGGCGTTCGCGGAAGTTGATCTTGCCGCAGCGCTCGAAGTAGGGATTGATCAGCCAGGGATCGATGCCGATCAGTTCGGCAAAGTCGCGGGTGACATCGTCGTAGGCGGCAAAGTGCTGCGATTTGCGGCGGGTCGCCCAGCCGGCATGCAGCGGTGGCAACACGGTCTGTTCAAGGTCCTGCAGGATGGGCGGCACGCCCGCCGACAGGTCGTTGTTGAGCAACACCACGCAGGGATCCATGTCGCCGACCCTGACCCGGTTGCCCTCGCGCTTCAGCGGCTCCAGGCGCAGCGTTGCGCCGTTGGCCAGCGGCAGATCCGTTGCTGTGGTGATTTCCGGCAGCAGGCTGCCGATGCGCACTTCGACACCAGCGTGGCGCAGGATGCGCGCCAGTGTTTCGACGTTTTGCAGATAAAACTGGTTGCGGGTGTGGTTCTCCGGCACCAGGGCAATGGCACGGGCCTCCGGGCAGGCTTTTTCAATCGCCGACATCGCGGCCTGCACACACAGTGGGTGGAAATCCGGGTTCAGGTTGTTGAAGCCGCCGGGAAACAGGTTGGTATCCACCGGTGCCAGCTTGAAGCCGGCATTGCGCAGGTCGACCGAGCCGTAGAAAGGTGCGCTGTGCTCCTGCCACTGGCCGCGCAGCCAGCATTCGATTTTGGTGGTGGCCTCGAGGATATGGCTTTCGAGTTCCTGCAGCGGGCCGGTGAGTGCGGTGGTCAGGCGTGGGACGGTCATGGCGCGGATTATAGCCGATTGCCCCGGCTGTTCCGGCTTTCAGACGGCTGCGCAAAAAAGTACAAAAAAAAGCGGGCGCCGGAGCGCCCGCTGGCCTCGGGGAGCGAGGTT
>JAIENU010000204.1 GCA_019751125.1 Burkholderiales bacterium
CGCGCTGCGCATCAGCAGGAACAGCAGCGCCAGTTCCAGCGTCGGCATCAGCGGCACCAGGATCAGGAACAGGTTGGCCGGCAGGTGGGTGAACACCATGGTGTTCACCAGGCCGAAGCGCCGCGCCACCGGCACTGCGGCGAGATGTGAAAAGGCGGTAAGCAGTCCGGTCCAGAAAAAAATTGTCGCGGTGGCGCTGACCGACAATTCAAAGCGCTGGAACAGCCACAGCGCCAAGAGCGACTGCACGGCAAAACCGCCGGCAAAGGAATCCAGGCTGAACAGCGCGGCGAGGCGGTAGACGATGCCGCGCGAAGGGCCCAGTGCCACCGGCTGCGCTTCGAGGTCACCTTCCACCAGCAGCGACAGGCGGCGATAGAGCAGGAAACTGGCGATGCCGAGCAGTGCATAGAACAGGAACATCCCACGCACCGCGGCAAGACGCCCCTCGGCATCGCTGCCCGCAAGCTCGGGCAAACCGGCAGCCTGCGCACCGAATGCAGCCACCAGCGCGCCGATCAGGCTGTGCCGGGCAAACAGCGCGGTGCGCGATTCGGCGGTGGTTGCACGGGCAAGCAATGACTGCTCCAGTGGCGTAATCGGCGTCACGTCGTTGGCTGCAGGATTCAGCGTGCCGACAACGGCAATGACCAGCAGCGGCCAGAATCCGCTGGTCGTTGCGACAGCAATGCCGGTGGCAGCCATCAGCAGGCTTCCGGCATAAAGCAGCCGCTTTGCCGGATGGCGATGGGCGATAAAACCCACGGCCAGTGTGAGCAGACCGGAGCCGAGCAGTGTTGCGGTGACCAGCAGGCCGATCTGGAAGGCGTTGTAGCCGAGCAGGGTCAGGTAGTAAGGCAGCAGCAGGCTGACGAATCCATCGCCAAAGGCGCGCAACGCGCGGGCAGCAAGCAGCGGTCGCGCATCGGCAGCAGTGCCCGCAGGCAGCAGCAGATTATCGAAAGCCGGGAGTTTCACGCGGCGCAGCTTAGCAGAGCTGCCGCCGGGCTATACTGCCGATCAACCACAAACAACAACAGCAACGTCACACCGGAGAGAAGTGATGATCGAGCTCTACAGCTGGGCTACACCGAATGGTCACAAGATCCACATCATGCTCGAGGAATGCGGACTGCCGTACCGCGTGCATGGCGTGAACATCCGCACCGGCGAACAGTTCAAGCCTGAATTCCTGAAAATCAGCCCGAACAACCGAATTCCTGCCATCGTTGATGCTGACGGTCCGGGTGGCAAGCCGCTGTCACTGATGGAATCCGGCGCGATCCTGCTTTACCTTGCCTCAAAGACCGGCAAATTCCTGCCCGAAGACCTGGCACAGCGCTGGACCTGTATGCAGTGGCTGATGTGGCAGATGGGCGGTGTCGGTCCGATGTTCGGCCAGGCCAACCATTTCCGCCGTTACGCCAAAGACAAGATCGAATACGCCATCGAGCGTTACACCAATGAAGCCAACCGGCTGACCCACATCCTCGACAAGCGGCTGGCGGAATCACGTTTTGTCGCCTGCGATGAATACAGCATCGCCGACATGGCAACCTTTCCGTGGATGCGCGGTGCCGAAAGCCGCGGCATCGACATGAATGCCTATCCCAATGCCAAGCGCTGGTTCGACACCATCAATGCCCGCCCTGCAGTGCAGCGTGCATTGCAGGTGCTGTCCTCAGAATCGAACAACAATCCGGTCGATGACAAAGCGCGCGAAGTCATGTTTGGCAAGACCCAGTTCCAGAAACGCTGAGAACGGCGCATAAATGAAAGACCAGACCCGCAACGTCGCGCTGCTCTGCGCGGCACAGGCGCTGCTGTTCACCAACAACACCATCCTGATCGCAATCAACGGGCTTGCCGGTTACCTGCTCGCCAGCGACAAGTCGCTGGCCACGTTGCCGGTGACCGGCTATGTCATCGGCGCGGCACTGACCACGATGCCGGTGTCCCAGCTGATGCGCAGGGTGGGGCGGGTCAACGGTTTTTCCATCGGCACGCTGATCGGCATCCTCGGCGCGCTGGTCTGCGGTTATGCGGTGTACAGCCACAATTTCTGGCTGCTCTGCGCCGGCACCATGATCATGGGCATCTACAACGCCTCGGGCCAGTACTACCGCTTCGCGGCGGCCGATGTGTCGGGGGCTGATTTCAAGAGCAAGGCCATCTCGCTGGTCATGGCCGGCGGCCTGGTCGGTGGCGTGCTCGGCCCGCAGACCAGCAAGCTGACCAAGGACCTGCTGCCGGCTGAATTTCTCGGCAGCTACCTTGCCCTGATCGGCTTCTGCGTGATTGCGCTGATGCTGCAGCGGCTGATGCGCATACCGCACACCGCCCCCGAAAGCCTGCAGTCGCAAGGCCGGCCTTTGGCCGAAATCGCCCGCCAGCCGGCATTCATCGTCGCCGTGCTTTCCGGCATGGTCGGTTATGGCGTGATGAACCTGCTGATGACCGCCACGCCGCTGGCCATGCAGTCCTGCGCCCATCCTTTCAGCGAAGCCGCCTTCGTCATCCAGTGGCATGTGATCGCGATGTTCGCGCCGTCCTTTGTCACCGGCTCGCTGATCAAGCGCTTCGGCGTGCGCAACATCATGTTCACCGGCGTGCTGCTGAGCCTGTCCTGCGTCGCGATCGCCCTGTCCGGTGTCGAAGTGATGCATTTCTGGATTGCGCTGATGCTGATCGGTGTCGGCTGGAATTTCATGTACCTCGGCGGCACCACGCTGCTCACCGAAGTGCACACACCCGCGGAAAAGGCAAAAGTGCAGGGCGCCAATGACATGGCGATTTTCATCACCATGGCCGTCAGCTCGGCGTCATCGGGCTGGCTGTTCAGCGCCCGCGGCTGGGAAATCATGAACTACGGCGCGATTCCCTTCCTGGTGCTGACCGGCGCGGCCATATTGGTTCTGAGACAGCGTCCGTCAGCGGCCGCTGCCTGAGCCGGCAGTGCCGGAATCGGGTAAAATCCGCCCCTTTTCCGGGGTAGCCGGAGGCCATTTTCGGCCACTACCGAATTACCCATAAAAATCAAAGCTTTCCGCATTTTCGTCTAGAGGAGCCTCAGATGAACCAGCCCGCGACCCAGGCGCAACTCGCGCCTGCGATGGACGCACCCGCTTATGTGACCCATGCAAGACTGAAGTCCTGGGTTGCCGAAGTGGCGCAGATGACTAAGCCCGACCGCATCGTCTGGTGTGACGGGTCGCAGGAAGAATACGACCGCCTCTGCGAGGAAATGGTCGCTGCGGGAACGCTGATCCGCCTCAACCAGGAAAAGCGCCCCGGCTGCTTTCTGGCGCGCTCCGACCCCGACGACGTGGCGCGGATGGAAGACCGCACCTTCGTCTGCAGCAAGAACAAGGAAGACGCCGGCCCCAACAACAACTGGATGAAGCCGGAAGAGATGAAGGCGACCATGCGCAAGCTGTATGACGGCTGCATGCGCGGGCGCACCATGTATGTCATCCCGTTCAGCATGGGGCCGCTGGGTTCGCACATCGCCCACATCGGCGTCGAGCTGACCGACTCACCGTATGTGGTGGTCAGCATGCGCATCATGACCCGCATCGGCCGCAAGGTGCTCGACCTGCTCGGCAGCAACGGTGAGTTCGTGCCCTGCCTGCATTCGGTGGGCATGCCGCTTGCCGCCGGCCAGAGAGACCTCGCCTGGCCGAGCAACAAGGAACACAAGTTCATCACCCACTTCCCGGAAGAGAAGCTGATCTGGTCTTTCGGCAGCGGTTACGGCGGCAATGCGCTGCTCGGCAAGAAATGCTTCGCGCTGCGTATCGCCTCGATCATGGCGAAAGAGCAGGGCTGGCTGGCCGAACACATGCTGATCCTCGGCATCGAACCACCCGGCGGCAAAAAGCACTACATCGCCGCGGCATTCCCCAGTGCCTGTGGCAAGACCAACCTCGCCATGCTGCTGCCGCCGAAGGCGCTGCAGGGCTGGAAAGTCACCACCATCGGCGAGGACATCGCCTGGATCAAGCCCGGTCCCGACGGCCGCCTCTATGCGATCAACCCCGAGGCGGGTGCCTTTGGTGTCGCACCCGGCACCTCTGAAGAAACCAATGCCAACTGTCTGGCCGCACTGAACCGGAACACCATCTTCACCAATGTCGCGATGACGGCCGATGGTGATGTGTGGTGGGAAGGGCTGAGCAAGGAAGCCCCGAAAAACCTCACCGACTGGACTGGCAAGCCCTGGACGCCGGACAGCGGCCGCCCCGCGGCACACCCGAACGCGCGCTTCACCGTACACGCCTCGCAGATTCCGTCGATGGATGCGGACTGGGAAAACCCGGCCGGCGTGCCGATCAGTGCCTTCCTGTTCGGCGGCCGCCGTACCACCACGGTGCCGCTGGTTACGGAAGCCAAGGACTGGAAACACGGTGTTTATCTGGCTGCGACCATGGCTTCGGAAACCACTGCCGCGATCATCGGCAAGGTGGGCGTGGTGCGGCGCGATCCCTTCGCGATGCTGCCGTTCTGCGGCTATCACTTCGGTGACTACTTCAAGCACTGGCTGGCCATCGGCGAGCGCGTCAAGCAGGCGCCGAAGATCTTTGCCGTGAACTGGTTCCGCCGCGATGCCAATGGCAAGTTCATGTGGCCCGGTTTCGGCGACAACATGCGCGTGCTGAAATGGGTGGTTGAGCGCTGCGAAGGCAAGGCTGGCGCCGTCGAAACCCCGATCGGCAACATGCCGCGTTATGAAGACATGGAGTGGAACGGCCTCAGCGGCTTCACCCGCGAGACCTTCGACAGCCTGACCCATGTCGATCGCGATGCCTGGCGCGCCGAGGTCAAGGACCACGACCAGCTGTTCGGCACGCTGCAATCGCGGCTGCCGGCCGAGATGAAGGCCCAGCGCGAAGCCCTGGAAAAAGCGCTGTAAGTTTTTCTCCGGAACGGCAAATGACAATGGCGCCTGCGGGCGCCATTGTTGTTTCAGAAACGTCCACTTGTTGATGGCTTGCAGTGAGTGGCGCAGGAGACTACGCTGGGCCTTGATTTCCCTTCCGCAAGAGCCTGTCCGTCCATGAATGCAAGTTCCAACCTGTCCAATGCCAAACCGGGCATTGCCGATCTGAGCGCCGCCGAACAATCACGGCTGATCCACAACAAATCCCTGTCGCCGGTCGAACTGGTCAAGGTCTGCCTTGCACGCATCGAACGCTTCAATCCGCTGCTGCGCGCCTACATCACGGTCTGTGCCGACAGCGCATTGGCCGAGGCACGCAAAGCCGAAGGTGAGATCATCGCAGGCCGCTCGCGCGGCCCGCTGCACGGCCTGCCTTTTGGCGTGAAGGACCAGCTCTTCACCGCCGGCATCCGCACCACACTGGGTGCCAAAGTCATGGCCGACCATGTGCCTGACCACGATGCCACGGTCATCTCGCGGCTGAAGGCTGCCGGTGCGATCCTGATCGGCAAGGAAAACCTGCACGAATTCGGCAAGGGCGGCACTGTCGAATTTCCCTATGGCCAACCGCGCAATCCCTGGAATCCGGCACATAACCCGGCGGGTTCCTCCAGCGGCTCGGGCATCGCAGTGGCGACCGGCATGTCCTCGGCTTCGCTGGGTGAGGACACCGGCGGTTCGGTGCGCAGCCCGGCCGCAGCCAATGGCATCGTCGGCCTGCGCCCGACCTTCGGCCGGGTCAGCCGCCACGGCGGCGTGATGTACGGCTGGACCGCGGACACCATCGGTCCGCTGACCCGCACCGTGGAAGACAATGCACTGTTCCTGCAGGCGATTGCCGGCCACGATGCCGCTGATCCGCTGACCGGCACCCGCGCGGTGCCGGATTACCGTTCGGTGCTGGGGCAGGACATTCGCGGCCTTCGCCTGGGCGTGGTGAAAGA
>JAIENU010000269.1 GCA_019751125.1 Burkholderiales bacterium
TGCGGCGTCGATATCGCGCTGCCCGGCGTGCTGCCGGTGCTCAACACCGGCGCGGTGGAGCGCGCGATCCGCTTCGGCCTCGCGGTCGGCGCGAAGATCAACTCGCCATCGATTTTTGCGCGCAAGAATTATTTTTACCCCGACCTGCCCAAGGGCTACCAGATCAGCCAGTACGAAAAGCCGATCGTCGAGGGTGGCAGCCTGACCATCCAGGTTGGCGAGTCTGAAAAAACCGTGCGCCTGACGCGCGCCCACCTCGAGGAAGATGCCGGCAAGTCGCTGCACGAGGACTTCCACGGCCGCAGCGGCATCGACCTCAACCGCGCCGGCACGCCGCTGCTGGAGATTGTTTCCGAGCCGGACATGCGTTCGGCGGAAGAAGCGGTGGCCTATGCCAGGGCGCTGCACACCCTGGTGCGCTGGATTGACGTCTGCGACGGCAACATGCAGGAGGGTTCCTTCCGCTGTGACGCCAACGTGTCGGTGCGCCCCGCAGGCAGCGACAAGCTGGGCACCCGCCGCGAGATCAAGAACCTGAACAGCTTCCGCTTTTTGCAGCAGGCGATCGAATACGAGGTGCAGTGGCAGATCAACGAGATCGAAGACGGACGTTCGATCCAGCAGGCCACCGTGCTGTTCGATCCGGATAGCGGCGAGACGCGGATGATGCGCACCAAGGAAGACGCGCACGATTACCGTTATTTCCCCGATCCCGACCTGTTGCCGCTGGAAGTCAGTGCCGAGAGGCTGGCTGCGGTGCGCGCTGCGATGCCGGAACTGCCGCAGGCGCGGCGCGAACAGTTCATGACGCAATTCGGGCTGACGCCGTACGATGCCGGTCTGCTGACCGCGAGCCGCGAACTCTCGGACTATTTTTCGCTTGCCGCTGCAGGGGCCGATGCCAAAACCGGAAAACTCTGCGCCAACTGGATTACCGGAGCGCTGAGTGCGCGGCTCAACGAAGACAACCTGGATATCGCCCGGTCACGTGTCGGCGCGGTGCAGCTGCGGGCACTGGTCGGGCGTATTGCCGACGGCACCATCTCGGGCAAGATCGCCAAGGATGTATTTGATGCGATGTGGGCCGGCGAAGGGGATGCCGATACCATCATCGCGGCGAAAGGCCTAAAGCAGATCTCGGACAGCGGCGAGATCGAAAAAATCGTCGATCAGGTGCTGGCCGCCAACGCCCAGCAGGTGGCCGATTTCAAAGCCGGCAAGGAAAAAGCCTTCAATTCACTGGTGGGTCAGGCGATGAAGGCGACCAAGGGCAAGGCCAATCCGCAGCAGGTCAACGACATCCTGCGGCGCAAACTTTCCGGCTGATTTCCAGGCCGGGATTTAGGCCGTATCAGGGCCGGCCTGCTGCCGGCCTTATTTTTTGGCGGGTGCCGGTGCCGCGGCCGGCGGCTGCGATGCGGCGCTGCCCTTCAGTTCGGCGAAGCGGATTTTCTGCTCGGTGTAACGCCTGGTGATGTCTTCCTTGTCCTTGTGCTTTTCGGCGATCCGGGCATCAATGCGCTTTTTTTCTTCGCCGGCGCGCGCCAGTTCGTCGATCAGTGACACTGAAGGCTTGCCGCCTTTTGCCGCGGACTCGTAACGTTTCTGCAGGGCCGCCAGTGCATCCGCCGCACTTTTCTGTGAAACCGTGAGCTGCTGGATCTGCAGGTCAACCACCTGCAGCTCGCGATCGCGGCGCTGGTCGATTTCCTTTTCCGAGGTGTAGGTGTTCATCAGCGCCGAGTCGAGGCGGCGCTGTTCGGCGATCTTGCGGTCTTCCTCGGCCTTGATTGCGGCCTTGCGCGCGGCCTCCTCCTTCAGCCGCGCGGCCTCTTCAGCAGAGACGTTGGTCTTGCGCGGGATGCCCTGGCTGTCGAGCTGGCGTGACTCGTTTTGCTGGAATTCCGGAGGCACGCGGTCGCCGCAGCCGACCACCTTGCCGCTCTTGTCCTTCCAGCAGATGATTTTTTGCGCGTTTGCGGCAGGCAGCGTAAACACCAGGCCGGAGGCCACCACCAGCACACTGCAACCCTTCAACCAATCAGCCATTGTTGACTCCGTACTGTTTGCGATAGGCGGCAACGGCCTCAAGCTGTTGCGCCATGCCTTTTTCCTGTTCGAGGAATGCCACCAGGTCATCCAGCGTGGCGATACTCACCACCGGGATGCCATAAAGCTGTGTGACCTCCTGGGTCGCCGACAGTTCACCGCTGCCGCGTTCCATGCGGTCCAGCGCAATCAGCACGCCGGCGGGCGTAGCCCTGGCCGCGTTGATCAGGTTCACCGATTCCCGCACCGAGGTGCCGGCGGAGATCACGTCGTCGACAATCAGCGTGCGGCCGGCGAGCGGGGCACCGACGATGCTGCCGCCTTCACCGTGGTCCTTGGCTTCCTTGCGGTTGTAGCTGAAGGGCAGGTTGACGCCGTTTTCAGCCAATGCAACTGCTACAGCGGCCACCAGCGGGATACCCTTGTACGCCGGACCGAACAGCAGGTCGAATTGCAGGTCGGCTGCGGCAATGGCTTTGGCGTAAAATCGCGACAACTCGCGCAGCGAGCGGCCATCACAGAACAGCCCGGCATTGAAGAAATATGGCGACAGGCGCCCGGCCTTGGTCTTGAATTCGCCGAACAGCAATACCCGGGTATCGATGGCGAAGCGGATGAATTCGTGTCGGAAGCTGGCGGCCATGAAGGAATGTGCGGCGGGTGGACCGGCAGCAATGTGCGCCGCTGGCGTGCGCCGGTAGCACTGATTGAATGACGATGAAAATTATAACCCTGAATCTCAACGGCATACGCTCGGCTTCGCGCAAAGGTTTTCTCGAGTGGCTGCCGAAGCAGCGCGCCGACGTGATCTGCGTGCAGGAACTCAAGGCCCAGGCCGCGGACATGACCGAAGATCTGCTGGCACCCGCGGGTTACCACGGTCACTTCCATTACGCCGAGAAAAAGGGTTACAGCGGTGTCGGCATCTACAGCCGGGAAAAGCCCGCGAAGGTCGCAGCCGGCTTTGGCGTTGCCGAATTTGATGCAGAAGGCCGGTTTTTGCGCACCGATTTCGGCAAGCTGAGCGTGATTTCGCTGTACCTGCCGTCGGGTTCCAGCGGTGATCACCGCCAGGCCTCGAAATTCCGTTTTTTGGATGCCTTTTTCCCGTTGATGAAGCGCCTGCGCAAGGCCGGCCGCGAAGTGGTGCTGTGCGGTGACTGGAACATCGCCCATCGCGAAATCGACCTGAAGAACTGGAAGGGCAACCTGAAGAACTCGGGCTTCCTGCCCGAGGAGCGGGCGTGGATGACCCGGGTGTTCGATGAGCTGGGCTGGGTTGATGTCTATCGCCGGCTGCATCCGGAGGCCACCGGCGAGGCCTACACCTGGTGGTCGAACCGCGGCGAGGCCTGGGCGAAAAACGTCGGCTGGCGCATCGATTACCAGATTGCCACGCCCGGCATCGCGGCGCAGGCGAAGCGCGCCGCGGTCTACAAGACCGAGCGCTTTTCCGACCACGCGCCACTGATCATCGAATACAGCTGACACCCTTGGAGCAAGCCAAGCCAGGCTGGTCCGAAACCCTGCGCGCCGTTCTCAGCGGGCGCATGCTGGTGGCCTTGCTGATGGGTTTTTCTTCGGGTCTGCCGCTGCTGCTCACCGGGTCGGTGCTGCAGGCCTGGCTCAAGGACGGCGGCGTAGACCTGAAACAGATCGGTTTTTTTGCGCTGATCGGGCTGCCCTACACATTGAAATTCCTGTGGGCGCCGCTGTTCGACCGCTATGTGCTGCCGCTGGGCCGGCGCCGCGGCTGGCTGTTGCTGATGCAGCTGGCCGTTGCCGCCGCGCTGCTGTTGCTGGCTGCGGCTGACCCTTCGCCGGAGCGCCTGGTGCTGGTTGCTGTGGCCGGCTTCCTGGTGGCGCTGTTTTCCGCGTCACAGGACATTGTTGTCGACGCCTACCGTCGTGAAAGCCTGGCCGAAGCCGAGCTCGGTCTGGGTTCCGCACTGTATGTGAACGGCTACCGGGTCGGCATGCTGCTTGCCGGCGGCGGCGGGCTGATCCTCGCTGACCACCTGTCTTTTGCCGCGATGTACCAGATCATGGCGCTGGCGATGGCGGCCTGTGTGCTGGTCACGTTGTGCTCGCCGGAGCCCGAGGCGCCGGAGAACCGGCCACGCACGCTGCGCGATGCGGTGGTGTTGCCCTTCCTCGACTATTTCACCCGGGACGGCGCCTGGCTGATCCTTGCTTTCATCCTGCTCTACAAGGTGGGTGACACCATGGCCTCGGCGATGACCGTGCCGTTCTATCTCGAGCTCGGCTACAGCAAGACCGAAATCGGCGCGGTGGTGAAACTTTTCGGCTTTTGGGCAACGATCGCTGGCGGCACGCTCGGCGGCATCTGGATCCTGCGTATCGGCATGCACCGCGCGCTGTGGTGGTTCGGCATCGGGCAGTTGTTGTCGACGCTGGGTTTTGTCGTGCTCTCGCAGCTGCCGCCGACCGAGGTCGCGCTGGCCGCCGTGGTCGCCGTGGAGAATTTCACCGCGGGGCTGGGCACTGCAGCGTTTGTCGGGTTCATGGCGGCGCTGACCGACCGCCGTTTCACAGCGACCCAGTACGCCCTGCTTTCCAGCCTGATGGGCGTGCCGCGGGTGCTGCTGGCAGCGCCAACCGGCTGGATGGCGCAGGCATTGGGCTGGCCGGGTTTTTTCCTGCTGTGCGCAGCCATTGCCTTGCCGGGCCTGCTGCTGCTGCGCTGGGTGACGCGGCTTTCAGCCGTCAAGCCGTGAACTGAAAGACCGCCAGTTCGCCAAGCAGGTTGGCGCAGCGTGTGACCGGCCGGCTGCCGGTGAGCACGGTGCGGCCGGTGATGCGGATATTGCGCGTCGCGCAGAAATCCTCGAAATCACGGATCGTACACAGATGGATGTTCGGTGTGTCGAACCAGGCATAAGGCAGGTTCGGTGACACCGGCATCTGTCCGCCCAGCACATGCAGCCGGTTTTTCCAGTAACCGAAGTTGGGAAACGTGACGATGCCTGCGCGACCGACACGCAGCATCTCGCGCACGATATGTTCGGTGTTGCGCATTGCCTGCAGGGTCTGCGACAGCAGCACGAAGTCAAAAGAGTGGTCGTCGAAATCGGACAGGCCGCGCTCAAGGTCGCTCTGTATCACCTGCACGCCGTTGCGGGCGCAGGCGAGTACGTTGGCGTCGTTGATGTCGACACCGTAGCCGGTGACCGCGCGCTGCTCCTGCAGGAAGCGCAGCAGCGTGCCGTCACCGCAACCCAGGTCGAGCACATGCGCACCCTGCGGGATCCATGCCGCGATGGCGTCAAAATCGGGGCGGCCGGTGCTGCCTGCTTTTATCGCATGGATTGTGTTCATCGCGCCACCTCCGCATTGATGCGGTCGAAATAGGCGCTGATCAGGCTGTGGTAGCGCGGGTCATCGAGCAGGAAGGCATCGTGGCCATGCGGCGCGTCGATTTCGGCGTAGCTAACCCGGGCGCGGTTTTTCAGCAGCGCATGCACGATTTCGCGGGAACGTTCCGGTGAAAAGCGCCAGTCGGTGCTGAACGACACCACCAGCACGCCGGCGTTCACCGGCTTCAGCGCCGCAGCGAGGTCGCCGCCGTGTTCCAGCGCGGGATCGAAGTAATCCAGCGCCCGGGTGATGCGCAGATAGGTGTTGGCGTCGAAGTAATCGGCGAACTTGTTGCCCTGGTGGCGCAGGTAGGACTCGATCTGGAATTCGGTGTCGAAGGTGTAACCGACGCGGCCGTTTTTCAACTGACGGCCGAACTTGTGCGCCATCTCGTCATCGGACAGGTAGGTGATGTGGCCGACCATGCGCGCCACGCGCAGGCCGCGCTTGGGCGCGGTGCCCTGTTC
>JAIENU010000047.1 GCA_019751125.1 Burkholderiales bacterium
GTGCGGAACACGCCATCGCCATAGGCGAGGCCGCGGTCATCGGCGGGAATCTGGTTCCCGGGCTGGCCGTCAATCAGGATCATCGCGAACCTGTCACGGCCGGAGTCGGAAACCGGGTTCCGCTCAGACTCAGATCTTGCGGAACACCAGGCTGCCGTTGGTGCCGCCAAATCCGAAGGAATTGGACAGCGCGACGTCGATCTTCATCTGCCGTGCAGTATTGGGCACGTAGTCGAGATCGCATTGCGGATCCTGGTTGACGAGGTTGATGGTCGGCGGCGCGACCTGGTCGCGGATTGCCAGCACCGAAAACACGGCTTCGATGCCGCCGGCCGCGCCGAGCAGGTGCCCGGTCATCGATTTGGTGGAGCTCACCGCCAGTTTGCCGGCATGCGCGCCGAAGCAGTTTTTCAGCGCGATGGTTTCGGCAATGTCACCCAGCGGCGTCGAAGTGCCGTGAGCGTTGACGTAATCGACCTGGTCGTGGGCCAGCCCGGCGTTGCGCAGCGCGTTGTTCATGCAGCGCACTGCGCCGGCACCGTCTTCACAGGGTGCGGTGATGTGGTGGGCGTCGGCACTCATGCCATAGCCGGAGAGTTCGCAGTAAATCCGCGCGCCGCGCTTTTTGGCGTGTTCGTATTCCTCGAGCACCAGCACGCCGGCGCCCTCGCCCATCACGAAACCGTCGCGGTCCCTGTCCCAGGGGCGGCTGGCGCCTGCGGGATCGTCATTGCGCGAGGACAGCGCTCGCGCCGCGCAGAAACCGCCGATGCCCAGCGGCGACACGGTGGATTCGGCGCCGCCGGCAATCATGATGTCGGCATCGCCGTATTCGATCAGGCGGCCGGCTTCACCGATGCTGTGGTTGGCCGTGGTGCAGGCGGTGACCACCGAGATGTTCGGACCCTGCAGGCCGAACATGATCGACAGCTGGCCGGAGATCATGTTGATGATTGAACCCGGCACGAAGAACGGTGAAATTTTCCGCGGTCCGCCGGTTTTCAGCGCGTCGTGGGTGTCTTCGATCAGCGGCAGGCCGCCGATGCCGGAGCCGATGCAGACACCGATCATTTCACGGTTGAGTTTGTCGAGGTCGAGCCCGGCGTCCTTGATCGCATCGATGCCGGCGGCGAGGCCGTAATGGATGAAGGTGTCGAAGCGGCGGGCTTCCTTGGCCGGCAGGTAGTTGGCGGGATCAAAGCCTTTGACTTCGCCGGCTACCTGGGAGGTGTATGGCGTGGCATCAAAGCGCGTGATGCGGCCAATGCCGGATTTGCCGGCGGTGATGTTCGACCAGGATTCAGTGATGCCGATGCCGACCGGGGAAATGATGCCCAGTCCGGTCACGACAACTCTGCGGGTGGTGGGACGAGAGGGACGCGGCATAGGTGTGGACCGGATAATGAGGGATGGAAATTGAAAGCCGGAGGGTCACCGGGTATTCAAATAGGCCGCGGGGCGCTTCTGGGCGCCCCGCGTTTCAGTCGGCGAAGACCGGAGTCCCCGCGCCGGATCAGGACTTCTGGTGCGATTTGATGTAATCGACGGCCTGCTGGACCGTGGTGATTTTCTCGGCTTCTTCATCGGGAATCTCGGTCTCGAATTCCTCTTCCAGAGCCATCACCAGTTCGACGGTATCCAGGGAGTCGGCGCCGAGGTCGTTGACGAAGGACGAGTCAGTCTTGACGTCGGCTTCGTTCACGCCCAGTTGTTCGGCAACAATTTTTTTTACGCGTTGCTCGATGTTTTCCATGTGCTTCCCCTTTCTCTTTCCTGTAACAGTTTGCTGACGGTTGTCGTAGCGGCCGGCATCAGATGGGGCCGGTTCAATTTCATTCAGGGCAAAATTTTACCATAAACCGCGTTTAATTAGCCCTGCAAAAACAGCGGCTTACTGGTCGGGCGTGAGCGGCTTTGTTCCCCGCTCATGCCATGTGCATGCCACCATTGACATGCAGGGTGCAGCCGGTAATGTAGGCAGCGGCATCCGATGCGAGGAAAAGCACGGCACCGGCGACGTCATCCACCACGCCAAGCCGGGCCAGTGGAATCTGTCCGACCAGCGCGGTGCGCTGCGCCTCGGGCAACGCCCGCGTCATGTCGGTGTCGATGAAACCCGGTGCGACATTGTTGACGGTGATGTTGCGGCTGCCGACCTCGCGTGCCAGCGCGCGCGCAAAACCCTCGACGCCGGCCTTGGCCGCAGCGTAATTGGTCTGGCCGGCGTTGCCCATGCTGCCGATCACCGAGGTGACATTGATGATGCGGCCGCTGCGCGCCTTCATCATGCCGCGCACCACGGCCTTCGACAGCCGGAACACCGACTTCAGGTTGGTCGACATGATGGCATCCCACTCCTCGTCCTTCATCCGCATCAGCAGATTGTCGCGGGTGATGCCGGCATTGTTGACGAGAATCGCGATCTCGCCGTGCTGCTGCTGGATTGCGCCCAGCGTGGCATCAATCTGTGCCGCGTCGTTGACGTCCATCGCATAACCCTGGCCGCGATGGCCGGCGGCAGCGAAAGCGGCGGTAATGGCTTCCGCACCGGCGGCCGTGGTTGCGGTGCCGGCGACGATGGCACCGGCGGCACCCAGTGCCATCGCGATGCCCTGGCCGATGCCGCGCGAGGCACCGGTGACCAGCACCACTTTGTCCTTGATTCCGTTCATTTCAGCGCCTCCAGGGTTTGCGCCAGTGTAGCGGCGTCGGTTACCGCGAAGCTTTGCAGATTGCCATCGATGCGTTTGGTCAGTCCGGACAGCACCTTGCCGGGACCACATTCAACGACATGGGTGATGCCCTGCGCGGCGAAGGACTGGATGGTTTCCACCCAGCGCACGGGATTGCAGGCCTGGCGTGCCAGCGCGTCACGGATCGCGGCGGGGTCGTCGAGCATGGCGACATCGACGTTGTTGACGACGCCGATGCGCGGCGGATTGAAATTCACGTTTTGCATGCGTTCCTGCAGGCGCGCCGCAGCGGGCTTGAGCAGCGAGGAATGGAAAGGCGCGCTGACCGGCAGCAGCAGCGCACGTTTGGCGCCGCGGGCTTTTGCGGCCGCGGCGGCACGTTCGACCGCGGCCTTGTGGCCGGCGATCACCACCTGGCTCGGCGCGTTGAAGTTGACCGGCTCGACAATCTCGCCTTGCGCGGCTTCGGCACAGGCTGCACGTACTGCATCGTCATCAAGGCCAAGGACCGCGGCCATCGCGCCAGTACCCACCGGCACCGCCTCCTGCATTGCCTGTGCGCGAAAGCGCACCAGCGGCACGGCATCGGCAAAGCTAAGCACACCCGCCGCAACCAGCGCGGTGTACTCGCCAAGGCTGTGTCCTGCCACCAGTGCCGGTTGCGGACCGCCAGCCTGTTGCCAGGCGCGGTACATCGCATAAGCGGCGGTCAGCATCACCGGCTGGGTGTTGACGGTGGCGCTGAGTTCTTCAGCCGGTCCGGTTTCAACCAGTTGCCAGAGATCCTGGCCCAGAACGGCTGCGGCTTCGGCAAACGTTTCGCGCACCACGGCGCTGTCCGCGAAGCCCTGCATCATCCCGACCGACTGCGAGCCCTGCCCCGGAAATACCAATGCCAGTTTCATCTGCATCATTCCTGACTGATAAAATTATCAATAAAAACAATGACTTATGAGTAATTAAATGCCGCTTACCACTTGATCAGCACGGCGCCCCAGGTGAAGCCGCCACCGACGCCTTCAAGCATCACATGCTGTCCTTCACGGATGCGGCCGTCGCGTACCGCTTCGTCGAGTGCCAGCGGCACCGAAGCCGCGGATGTGTTCGCATGGCGATCGACGGTGGTGATCACCTTTTCCATCGGCACATCGAGCTTTCGTGCGGTGGACTGGATGATGCGGATGTTGGCCTGGTGCGGGATCAGCCAGTCGATGTCGGACTTCTGCAAACCTGACAGCTCAAGCACTTCGAGTGCGACTTCCTCGAGCACTTTCACCGCGAATTTGAACACCGCGCCGCCGTCCATCTGCAGCAGCGGTCGCCCGCTCACCGCGCCGCCGCAGACCGAACCCGGCACCGACAGGATGCCGGCATGGCTGCCGTCAGCATGCAACCGCGCCGCGAGGATGCCTGGCTGTTCACTTCGTTGCAGCACCACGGCACCGGCGCCGTCACCGAACAGCACGCAGGTGCCGCGGTCGTTCCAGTCGAGGATGCGCGAATAGACTTCGGCGCCGACCACCAGGATGTGGCGATACTGGCCCGAGCGCATGTAATGATCGGCGGTGGCCAGCGCATAGACAAAACCGCTGCACACGGCCTGCACGTCAAAGGCCGGCATGCCCTTGATGCCGAGTTTCGACTGCAGGATGCAGGCGGTGCTTGGAAACACCATGTCCGGTGTCGTGGTGGCGACGATGATCAGGTCGAGGTCGGCGGCATCGATGCCGGCCGCCTCCAGCGCACGGCGTGAAGCCTGCAGCGCGAGGTCGCTGGCGAGTTCGCCTTCGGCGGCGATGTGGCGCTGGCGGATGCCGGTGCGCTGCTGGATCCATTCGTCCGAGGTGTCCACCTTTGCCGCGAGTTCGGCATTGCTCACCACTCGCTGCGGCAGATAGCTGCCGGTGCCGATCACGCGGGAAAACGATGGCGAATAAGCCGGTGCATCAGCCGTCATGCCTGAACCTTTTGTTGTGCAGCCATGCGCTGCGTGATGTGATCGAGAACGCCGGTGCGCACCTCTTCGACCGCGTGCTGGATGGCGTGACGGAAGGCGTAGGCATCGGCCGAGCCGTGGCTCTTGATCACCACGCCGCGCAGGCCGAGCAGGCTCGCGCCGTTGTAGCGGCGGTGGTCGACACGGCGCTTGAAGGCCTTGAGCACGGGCATCGCCACCAGCGCTGCTGCGCGGGTCAGCAGGTTGCGGCCGAATTCCTCACGCAGATAGGTGCGCAGCATCTGCGCCAGGCCTTCCGAGGTTTTCAGCGCGACATTGCCGACAAAGCCGTCGCAGACCACGACATCGGTGGTGCCCTTGTAAATGTCGTCACCTTCGACATTGCCGTAAAAATTGAGGCCGCTCGCGCGCAGCAGTTCCGCCGCCTGCTTCACCGTCTCATTGCCCTTGATGTCTTCCTCGCCGATGTTGAGCAGCCCGACGCTGGGGCGCGGCTTCATTTCGACCGAGGCGACCAGTTCGGAACCCATCACCGCGAACTGCAGCAGGTGCTCGGCGCTGCAATCAACATTGGCGCCGAGGTCGAGGATGTGGGTGTGCCCTTTCACCGTGGGCAGCATGGTGGCGATGGCCGGGCGGTCGATGCCGGGCAGCGTCTTCAGCACAAAGCGTGAAATCGCCATCAGCGCACCGGTGTTGCCGGCACTGACGCAGGCCTGCGCTTCGCCGCTCTTGACGAGGTCGATCGCCACACGCATCGAGGAATCTTTTTTGCCGCGCAGCGCGGAAGCCGGCGGTTCGTCCATCGCCACCACTTCGGTGGCGTGGCGGATGGTGAAGCGTGAATCGCTGGCGGCGCCGGCCTTGGCCAGTTCCAGCTGCAGCACGGCTTCCAGTCCGACCAGGATGAAACGGCATGATGGATCGCGCCGCGACCATTCGATGGCCGCGGGTACGGTGACCGAGGCACCGTGGTCGCCGCCCATGCAGTCGATGGCCACCGTGACATCCATCGTCAGCTCCTCCGCTTCGCGTCCCGGTTCTTGTGTGTGACGAGCCGGGTTTTCAGGCAACAGGCGATTTATTCGCCCTTGGTCTTGATGACTTTCTTGCCGCGATAGTAGCCGTTGGGGCTGATGTGGTGGCGCAGGTGCGCTTCGCCCGAGGTCGGCTCGACGGCGAGTGCCGGCTTGCCGAGTGCGTCGTGCGAGCGGTGCATGCCGCGCTTCGAGGGGGATTTCTTGTTCTGCTGAACTGCCATGTCGTTCTCCTGAAATTAATCCTGGTCCGTCCTGTCCCGGCCGGT
>JAIENU010000108.1 GCA_019751125.1 Burkholderiales bacterium
GGCCGGCCTGAACGGACAGATCAGCGCCGCACCCGGGTTTCGGGTCAGGGTTCGATCGCGATGCCGCGCACCGGGCCACCAGCGATGCTGCCGATGCGCTGCGCGCTGCCGTTGGCGAGATTCACCAGATACAGCACCGAGGTTTTTGCGCCGGACGCGGTCAGTGCGGCGTAGGCGCTGTTGTCGAGGTCCGAGATATCGAGCGCGGCGCGGGCCACCGGGCCGGTGCCGAGTGCACCCACCGTGTAGAGGCGGCCGGTGTTCGGTGATACCGCAGGATTGACGTCTTCGCGCGTGCCCTGTGTCACCAGCAGTCCCATGCCGCCATCGATGGCGAAATTGGTGGTGATCTTGGCGTTGGTCTTGTTGTAGGTGTAGCCCGCGGCCATCAGCCGCGCCGGTTTGCCGGCATTTGCATCGCCATCTGCATAAGCCAGTCCGCCGTCGATCTGCAGGCCATCAGTCTTGGGATCGCTGTCGACCATGGCGCCGGTGTCCGGATGCAGGCGCAGGTTCTGGCCGCTGTCGGTGACCACGCGGATGCGGTCCACGGTCGGATTGAAGTCGAAGCCAACCTCATTGCCGGCAAGCTTGACCGGAATCGGGCCGCCAACCGCGGTCACGGCACCGGTCTGGGTGTTGATGGTGTAGAGGCGACCGCTGCTGCCCAGGCCGAACAACACGCCGCGCGCGACGCGATAGTCGATGCCATGCAGGGTTTCACCCGGTTGCAGTCCGGTCAGTGCGGTGCTGCGCAGGGTTTTCTGCGGCTGTCCGCCGTTGAAGCTGAGCAGCCTGTTGTCATCGGTTACCGCGTAAATGGTTTCCTTGCGCGGGGCGCCGATGGTTTCGCTGTCCATGGTCGCGCAGCCTGTCAGTGCCAGCGCAACGGAAAGGGCTATCGATCTCAACATGGTGGTTTCTCCTGATTGAGGTGGGGTTTTGCCGTGCACGGCCTTCGGGGACGCGCCGCTGGGAATGGCAAGGTTCACAGACTGGCGCATGCTACACTGCGCCGCCATGTATACGACGCGAAAAAAGTCGCAGATTGCCCGGTTGTTGCACGGCTTTATGTTCCTCTTTTCGTTCCTGTCCGGGACAACGGTTGTTCAGGCTGCAAGCATCGAGTTCAGGGTGACCGATGCCAGTGGCGCACCGCTGCAGGATGTCGCAGTGTATGCGACACCGCGGGCCAAGATGGCGCCGAAGCCGCGCAGGGAAACCCTGATCGAGCAGGTCAAGCTGCAGTTTGCGCCGCTGCTGACGGTGATTCCTGTTGGCACCGCGGTGGGTTTTCCGAACCGCGACGAGGTCCGCCACCACGTATATTCGTTCTCGTCGGCAAAGGCTTTTGAAATCAAGCTTTACGTCGGCACCCCGGCAAGCCCGGTGGTGTTCGACAAGCCGGGCGAGGTGGTGCTTGGCTGCAACATCCACGACAACATGCGCGGCTTCGTGTTTGTTGTCGATACTCCCTTTGTCGCCAAGACCGGGGCCGACGGGCGCGCCGTGGTGGAGGATCTGCCGCCCGGCGAGTTCGACATCGGCGTCTGGCATTACGCGCAGTCAGCCGCTGTTCCGGTGCGCCGCGTCCGTGTGGCGGGTGACAAACCGCAGCCGGAGGCCTTCAGCCTGAGTCTGCGTCCCGGCCAGTTGATCAAGCGCTAGGCTGGACGGCTGCGCCGGTGATTCTCGTCAAGGGGTTCCAGCGGCGGCTGGTGTTCTTCATCCTCGGCCTGGTGTCGGTGGTGCAGATCATCGTGTTCCTGACGGTGGACATCACGAATACCCGGCACGCCAAGGAACAGATCGTCATCGCGCTTGATGTCGGTGTGAGAACTTTCCGCCGGGTTGTGGATGCGCGCACCGCGCAGCTGAGCGAATCGGTGCGCATCCTTGCCGGTGACTTTGCCTTCAAGGCGGCGATCGCCACCGGCGATGTGCCGACCATCGAGTCGGTGCTGAGCAATCACGGTTCACGCGTTGGCGCCGAGGCGATGCTGCTGATTGACCTCGAGCACCGGGTGATTGCGCAGACCGATGTTGAGATCGCCGGTGCCTTGCCCGAGCCGCTGCGTGCGCTGCTGCGCCGGGCGGAAAGCGAAGGTCGTGCATCAGGTGCGATCACGCTCACCGGCAAACCCTACCAGTTGCTGGTGGTGCCGGTGCTGGCGCCGTTGCCGATCGCCTGGATCATCACCGGTTTTGCCATCGACGACCGCCTGGCCGCCGAGCTGTCGCAGTTCACCCGCCTGGACGTTTCGGTGCTGGCTTCCGGCAACAGGCTGGCGCCGGTGATCGCCAGTTCGCTGCCGGCGGAGCAGCGCAGCGCGCTGGGCAGCGTGCTGGCGGGCAACATTCCGGCACAGTCGGCGATCAGTGCCTTTGATCTCGCCGGTGATGATTACGTCAGCCGCGTCGTGCCCTTTGCCGACGAGATGCTGGTGATGCTGCACAAGTCATTGTCGCGGGAACTGGCGCCGTTCCAGCGCCTGCGCATGGCGGTGCTGTTTCTGTCCTTCGGCGGACTGCTGCTGTCGGTGTTCGGGGCGTTTTTTGTCGCGCGTACGGTGACGCGTCCGGTGCTGACGCTGGCCCAGGCTGCGCGTGAGGTCGAGCGCGGCAACTACGAGACCCAGGTCGAGCTGAAGCAGAACGACGAGCTGGGGGAGCTGGCCGGGGCCTTCAACCGGATGATGCGCGGGCTGGCGGAGCGCGACCGCGTGCGCAGCCTGCTCGGCAAGGTGGTGTCGCCGGAAATCGCCGAGAAGCTGCTGTCGCGCGAAGTCGAGCTCGGCGGGGAGGAGCGTCGTGTCACGGTGCTGTTCTCCGATCTGCGCGGGTTCACCGCATCCTCGGAAAAACGTTCGGCACAGGACACCGTGACGCTGCTCAACACCTACTTCACGCGGATGAGCGCGGCGATCGAGGCGCACCAGGGTGTGGTCGACAAGTATCTCGGCGACGGCATCATGGCCCTGTTCGGCGCCCCGGTTTCCCAGGAAGATGATGCAGGCAACGCGATTCGCGCGGCACTGGCGATGCAGGCCGAGCTCGATGTGCTGAACCGCGATTTTGTGGCCGGTGGCATGCAACCGCTGGCCATGGGCATCGGCATCAACAGCGGCATTGCAGTGGCCGGCAACCTCGGCAGCCCGGAGCGGCTGAATTACACCGTGATCGGTGACAGTGTGAACCTGGCGGCGCGGCTGGAGGGATTGACCAAGCGCCTGGCTGCTGATGAGCGCATCGTGATTTCGGCAGACACGCTGGCGCAGTCGAAGCGCCGCTTCAAGGTGCGCGACCTCGGGCCGATGGAAGTGCGCGGCAAGTCGGAGCCGGTGACGGTTTATGCCGTGCTCGGTGAAGAATCGCCGCCGGCCTGAGCCGGTTTTTCGGCACCGCACTGCCAGCAGGCGCTGAACTGGTTTCCGGCGGTTTCGCCGCAGCGCGGGCAGGTCCACAATCCGCGATCGGCGGGCGCCGACAGCAAGTCACGCAAGGCCTGCTCGGCCTCGGAAAACCGGGCTTCATCCACCCACAGCGAGCAGGCATCCAGCGGCAGCTCGCCAATGCCGCCCGCCAGCCACTCGCCGCGTATCGTTGCTGCAATGCCGCAGGATTCGAGATGACCGCGCACCAGGTGCGCATCGGTGACGTGACGTGCCGCATAGAGCCGCTTCAACATGGGTGCAGCCTAGGCTACTGCGCTGCACTGCGCAATGGCAGGTTTCCGGGACGGCCAGGGGTAGGACTGCCTGAGGGCTGCTGGTAACATCCGACGCTTTCGTGCAATTTTTATTCATCTGACCGGCGGGGAGCAGGGTAATGGCGGTGTTGCGCTTGTTGAGTGCGGGTGCGGCTCAGGCGGTATGTGAGGAGGTGATCGCGGGCTTTGAGCGCGATACCGGGCATCAGGTCGAGGCGGCCTTCGGTGCTGTTGGCGCGATGAAGGCGCGGATGGCCGGCGGTGAGGCCTGTGACGTGATCATCCTCAGTGCGCAGCTGATCCAGGACCTGGTGTCTGGTGGCATGGTGGTGATTTCCTCGGCGACCGATATCGGCAAGGTCGGCACCGGGGTTGCGGTGCGCGCCGGCACGCCGCTGCCTGAAGTGCGCACGCGCGAAGCGCTGCGCGCCAACATCCTTGCCGCAAAAGTCATCGTCTGCCCCGATCCGGCCACGGCGACTGCCGGCAAGATCGTGATGAAGCTGATGGAGCGACTGGGCGTGGCCTCGCAGGTTGAGGATCGGATGCAGTTTTTCCCGAACGGCAACGCGGCGATGAACTGGCTGTCAGCGAGCAGCGGCAGCTTCGAGCTGGGCATCACCCAGAACACCGAAATCCTGCCGCTGAAGGGTGTGACCTTCGTCGGCCCGCTGCCGGACGAGTTCCAGATGAAAACGGTGTACACCGCGGGCATCGCCACGCGCGCCGCTCAGCCGGAACTTGCGCGTGAGTTTGTGCGCCGGCTGACAGCGCCGGAATTCCGGCCGCGCCTGATCGAAGCCGGTTACGAAATCGACGCATGACAGTCCCTGCGGCGCGCATTGCCGCGTCATTCAAAGGAAGAGCATGAGCGGACAGTACACCGGCAGTGCTGCGGTGAAGGGCGACCTCTGGTCGGGTGCGGTGCTGGTCGCGCTCGGTGTGTTTGTGATCAACGAGGCGCGCAACTGGGAATACATGGGCAGCGAAGGCCCGGGGCCCGGATTTTTCCCCCTGTGGTACGGCATTGCGATGGTGGTGTTGTCGCTGTTTCTGGTGGCAACGGCGGTGCGGCGTTTACTGAAGGCAAAAGGCACCGGCAGCCAGGGCGCTGCGGCGACCGACTGGGCCGGCATCGGCCGCGCGCTGGGTTGCTGGGCGGTGTTTGCGGCATCGGTGGCGCTGCTCAAGGTGCTCGGTTTCCTGCTGGCGCTGGCGCTGCTGACGGTGTTCATTGCCTGGGTGATGTACGGCAAGCCGCTGAAGATCGCGCTGGCTGCGGCGGTCGGCAACATGGCCGGCTTCTATCTGGTGTTTCCGCTGGCGCTGAGTGTCGAGCTGCCGGTCGGCATGCTCGGGTTCTGAGATGGACGTCCTGATCAGCCTCGGCCAGGGTTTTCTGGTCGCACTCGAGCCGATGAACCTGCTGTGGTGCTTCATCGGCGTGTTCCTCGGCACCGTGGTCGGCGTGATGCCGGGCCTCGGGCCCGCGGCCACCATCGCGATGCTGCTGCCGCTGACCTTCAAGATGCCGCCGACCAGCGCGCTGATCATGCTCGCCGGCATCTACTACGGTGCGAAATACGGCGGTTCAACCACGGCGATCCTGCTCAATGTGCCGGGTGAATCGGCCTCGGTGGTGACCTGTCTCGACGGCTACCAGATGGCGCGCAAGGGCAGGGCCGGCGCGGCGCTGGGCATTGCCGCGATTGCCTCTTTCATTGCCGGCACCGTCGGCGTGATCGCACTGATGCTGGTGGCACCGCCGCTGGCCAGATTTGCGCTGTCCTTCAGCTCGCCGGAATACTTTGCGCTGATGGCGCTGGGCCTGGCAATGGTGGTGCTGCTCGCCGGCGAGTCGCTGGTCAAGGCGTTGCTGTCCATGCTGGCCGGTTTGTGGATCGCCGGCATGGGTATCGACCTCTTCAGCGATGCCTCGCGCTTCACCTTTGGCATGTCCGAGCTGCTTGATGGCGTTGATTTTGTGATTGTCGCGATCGGTGTGTTCGCACTGGGTGAGGTCATCGCCAACATGGAACGGCGCGGCGAGGGCACCCTGCTGCCGGTGCCCAAGGGACTGCGCAACCTGCTGCCGACGATGGAAGAGCTGAAGGCCTGCCGCTTTGCCTTCCTCAACGGTTCGGTGATCGGTTTCCTGATCGGCGTGTTGCCGGGTGCCGGTTCGACGATTGCCTCGTTCATTTCCTACGGTGTCGAGAAGGCGGTGTCCAAACATCCGGAGAAATTCGGCACCGGCGTGCCCGAAGGTGTTGCCGCCCCCGAGGGTGCGAACAATTCGGAAACCGGCGGTGCGCTGGTGCCGTTGCTGACGCTGGGCATCCCCGGCTCGGGCACCACGGCGATCCTGCTCGCGGCGTTTGTGCTGTGGGGTTTGCGTCCGGGGCCGTTGATGATCCAGGACAATCCGCAGCTGTTCTGGGGCCTGGTGGCGAGCATGTATGTCGGCAACGTGATGCTGCTGGTG
>JAIENU010000223.1 GCA_019751125.1 Burkholderiales bacterium
GCAACACCGGGCGGTCACGACGACGGGGAAACCTGCACCGTCCCCTTCGGGCGCAATCGCGCGCCGATCTGACGAATCAGCCTACAAGACCCAATCCGAACGGAGACTTACATGAGTGGAAAACTGGACCTGCTGAAAATCGCGCAGGAAGAAGCCAACGGCGACCTTTTTAAATACCTGGACGGCGTGTTCAAGCGCTCCAAGACCCAGCCGCGCGGCATCAGCGACGCCATCATCTGGGAAGGCGGCAATTTCGCCGGTGGCGTCAATCCGGTGGCCCACGCACTCACCGACACCTTCGCGCTGAACGGCACGATCATGGCGCTCGACGTGCTCGGCCTGCCCTTCCTTGGCGTTCCGATGATGGCCCAGTTCCGCCACGACACCAAGCTGAAGTCGCTGGAATGGTTCGGCAAGATGGATTACACCTGCCTGAAGTGGTCCACCGCGGGTGACTTCATGGTCAATGACGGCGGCAAGAAAGTGGTCGTCGCCGGCAAGTCGGCCAACGCCCCGCTGCGCACCGCCGCCGGCGTGTACTGCAACGTCCGCCCCTACGGCTCGATCACCAATGTGCGCTTCATGCCCGGCCTGCCGTACTCCCAGGACAACAAGAAGTTCAAGGTTGAAAAAGAAACCGGCAATATCCACTCGGAAATGAACACCCCGGGCGTGCGCATGGCCTATGCCGCGCGCCTGTTCCTGCAGCTGGTCAAGGACCGCGGCTGCATCGGCCGCGTGGCCACCAAGCCGACGCAGGCAAAAGAGGATGCCGTCAACGCCGGATTGTTCCGCTGGCTGATCCAGGGCACCCAGTTCAAGCTGAAACGCCAGTACGCGGTGGATGCCTACGAGGAACACAAGGAAAACGTCGACGCCATCGTTGCGCTCCTGCCCAAGGACTTCAAGAAAGGCATGGAGAGCTGGGGCGGGGACATCTATGAACACATCTCCGACACCAACTTCGGGCTGTTGCTGCACGACATGATCGAGCAGCGCGAGTGCATCGTCTATTCGACCGACCTCGACGGCGACCGCCTGACCGACCTGATGGCCGATGCACCGGACGTGCTGCGCAAGTGGGGCCAGATGATCCTTGACTACGCAAAGACCGGCAAGAAAATGGGCGATGTGTGGAAGGACATGGGCTTCACCATGACCAACGGCAAGGACATGACCAGCGTCATGTACCGCATGGAAGGCGCGCCGATCTACGAACAGACCCTGGGCTCGGCCGATGCCATGCTGCAGCGCCTGCTCAACGGCGACGAAACCGTCGGCGGCACCAAGGACCCGTACGATCCGCGCATTCACTTCGTGCTGATCAACGAAGCCTACAAGGCGGCCAACCCCGGCAACAAGCAACTCGCCGACTGGCTCGACGCCCAGCTCGCCACCTTCGACAAGATCTACGCCGGCAAGCGTCCGCGCTATATCGATGGCTACAACCAGCTGAAAGCCGCGATCAAGCCCTGGGGCAGCCAGTAATTCCCCCCCGTCCGGCCCCTCCTGGCCGGCAGCAGTATCCACAACGCCCGCAATCGCGGGCGTTGTTTTTTCAGGCTTTTCCCTGCCCATCTACCGCCTGCCAGCCATCAGGTAGAGCCAGTTATTTCGCATTGCAAAATGAATCCTGACTCTCGGGTCAGGATCATTCTTCATAGGCATTGCGTTGCAACAAAACAAATACTGGACTCGATGAATTTGTGCATATAATGCACTGCAGCACTCATTTCGAAATCTACTTTTGACATGCGAAATAGTCAGGCCGATTCGCGATGAGGCAGCACCCGCAAGGTCGTTTCCTGTTCGCCGGCAGTCCACGTCCAACCCTCAACCGCGAGAGGCCGTCATGTCGATCAACACACCGGAAGGCATCCAGATTCTCGGCGCCACACCCGCGCCTTATTCCGAAATTCTCAGCCCGCAGGCCCTGGCCTTTGTCGCAAAACTCGCGCGCAAATTCGAAGCACGGCGCCGCGAATTGATGGCCAAACGCGTCGCACGCCAGGCCGAGTTCAACGCCGGCAAGCTGCCGGACTTCCTGCCGGAGACGCGCGAGATACGCGAAAGCGAATGGAGCATCGGCAGCGTGCCCGCTGACCTGCAGGACCGCCGCGTTGAAATCACCGGCCCCACCGACCGAAAAATGGTGATCAACGCGCTGAACTCCGGGGCCAATGTGTTCATGGCCGACTTCGAGGATTCGAACGCGCCGACCTGGTCGAACATGATCGAAGGCCAGCTCAACATGCGCGATGCCATCCGGCGCTCGGTCACCTATCAGAGCCCGGAAGGCAAGAGCTACAAGCTGAACGAAAAAACCGCCACGCTGCTGGTGCGTCCGCGCGGCTGGCACCTGATGGAAAACCACGTGCTGATCGATGGCGAGCCGGTTTCCGGCGCGATCTTCGACTTTGCGCTGTTTGTGTTCCACAACGCCAGGGAAGCGCTGGCCCGCAATACCGGCCCGTATTTCTACCTGCCAAAAATGGAGAGCCACCTCGAGGCACGGCTGTGGAACGACATCTTTGTGATGGCGCAACGCGAACTGGGCCTGCCCCAGGGCACGATCAAGGCCACAGTGCTGATCGAAACCGTGCTCGCCGCCTTCGAGATGGACGAAATCCTCTACGAACTGCGCGAACACTGCGTCGGGCTGAACATCGGCCGCTGGGACTATATTTTCAGCTGCATCAAGAAATTCCGCTCGAACAGGGATTTCTGTCTCGCCGACCGCAGCCAGGTGACGATGACCGCACCGTTCATGCGCGCCTATGCGCTGCTGCTGGTCAAGACCTGCCACAAGCGTAAGGCGTTTGCGATGGGCGGCATGGCGGCACAGATCCCGATCAAGAACGACCCGGCCGCAAACGAGGCCGCACTGGCCAAGGTGCGTGCCGACAAGGAACGCGAAGCCACTGACGGCTGTGACGGCACCTGGGTCGCCCACCCGGGACTGGTCGGCATCGCGAAAGAAATTTTCGACAAACACATGCCGGGGCCGAACCAGGTCAGCCGCCAGCGCCCTGATGTCAACGTCGCCGCCAAGGACCTGCTCGACTTCAAACCGGAGGCACCAATCACCGAAGCCGGTCTGCGCAACAACATCAGTGTCGGCATCCAGTACATCGGCGCCTGGCTCGCCGGCAACGGCTGCGTGCCGGTGTACAACCTGATGGAAGATGCAGCCACCGCCGAAATCTCGCGCTCGCAGATCTGGCAGTGGATGCGCAGTCCGAAGGGTATGCTTGACGACGGCCGCAAAGTCACCGCGGCGATGTTCCGCGCGATGCTGCCCGAAGAACTGGCCCGCGTGCGCCGCGAACTCGGTGAAGCCGCATGGTCGGCCGGCCGCTATGAAGAAGCCGCCAAACTGTTCGAGCAGATCACCAGCAGCGATGATTACGTCGACTTCCTGACCCTGCCCGGCTACACACAGCTGGTCAGCACCAGTGAAGACGCTGTCGCCGCCTGAAGACGGCAGCCGCATCAAGGCCCCTGCCGCGGCAGGGGCTTTTTTTTGAGTACTGCGAATAAAATCCGCGCATGTCCACGCTGATCCTGCTCAACAAACCCTATGGCGTGATCTGCCAGTTCAGCCCCTCCGGCGACAAACCGACTTTGAAGGATTTTGTCGCCACGCCCGGTGTGTACCCGGCCGGGCGGCTCGACACCGACAGCGAGGGGCTGGTGCTGCTGACCGACGATGGCGCGCTGCAACATCAGATCGCCAACCCGCGGCACAAGATGGCCAAGACCTACTACGCCCAGGTTGACGGTGCCGCCACCGATGACGCTATCGAGCCGCTGCGCAAGGGTGTGCACCTGAGCGACTTTCAGGCCAAACCGGCCGAGGTCAGCATCGTCGAGGCGCCGGCCTGGTTATGGCCAAGGCAGCCGCCGATCCGGATGCGTCGTGAAATCCCGACCAGCTGGCTGAAACTGGTGCTGCGTGAAGGAAAAAACCGCCAAGTGCGGCGGATGACCGCCGCCGTCGGCCTGCCCACGCTGCGTCTGATACGCCACAGCATCGGCGCCTGGACTATCGATGGCCTTGCGCAGGGTCAACATAAGTCATTGATAATAAACAATTAATTTTATTACCGCGGAATCGCCATAAACTGGAATCAAGCCATTGGATGCTGCCCTGCGAAAACTTACGTGAATCTGTCAACCGGGTCTGTACCGCGGCGTTATTGGCTGTGACCGAACGTTCGGTCCAGGGCTAAAAAAGCCTGGTTGATCAACCATTAATGAGGAATCACCATGAACAAACTGCTCGCCGCTATCATCGCCGCTGTGTTCTCGACCGTCGCCATCGCCCCGGCCGTTGCCGCCGAGAAGAAGGAAGAGAAAAAAGCTGAGAAGAAAGAAGAGAAAAAAGCCGAGAAGAAGTAATCTCGCGTTTCTCCTGAAAAGGCAGGGGGTTTACCCCCTGCCTTTTCTTTTTGCAGCACCATTGCTAGAGTGCTGATGGCCGTGCGGTTGCCGCCCCATTCCGGGACGGGTCTGGCAGGGCTCCGGGCTTCCCGGTAATCCACCAAAAAATGAGGAAATCATGACCAAACTGTTCGCAGCCATCATCGCCGCCATGTTCTCGATCGTCGCCGTGTCGCCGGCTTTCGCCGCTGACAAGAAAGACGAGAAAAAAGCGGAAAAGAAAGCCGACAAGAAGTAATTCCCGGCTCTCCGTGAAAAGCAGGGCTGCGGCCCTGCTTTTTTTGCGTCCGTTTTTGGCGTTTTTCAAGGCATGGGTGGCGGCTAAAATAGCGCCCCATGAGTTACAGAGAACATCAATGGAAGCCCAACGTCACCGTCGCCGCCGTGGTCGAGCGTGACGGCCGTTTCCTGCTGGTCGAGGAAGACACCCGCAGCGGCATCCGCTACAACCAGCCTGCAGGCCACCTCGAGGACGGCGAATCATTGATCGATGCAGTGATCCGCGAAACCCGTGAAGAATCCGCCTGCGACTTCACACCCGAAGCCCTGCTCGGCGTCTACCAGTACGCGCATCCGCAGGATGAGGTGACCTATCTGCGCTTCGCCTTCACCGGCACCGTTTCAGAACCGCTGCCCGGCCGCCAGCTCGACACCGGCATCCGCCGTGCGCTGTGGATGAGTGCCGCTGAAATCCACGCCTGCGCCGACCGCCACCGCAGCCCGCTGCTGCAGCGCTGCGTTGACGACTATCTGGCCGGCACCCGTTACCCGCTGCAGGCCATCCACCACTTTCACCGGCTCGCGTCATGACCCGCAAACAGAAAATCGTCATCGGCATGTCCGGCGGCGTCGACTCATCGGTCGCCGCACTGCTGCTCAAACAGCAGGGCTACGATGTGACCGGCCTGTTCATGAAGAACTGGGAGGATGACGACAACGACGAGTACTGCAGCACGCGCCAGGACCTGATCGACGCGGTGGCCGTCGCCGACCGCATCGGCATCGACATCGAAGCCGTCAATTTCAGCGCTGAATACAAGGACCGCGTGTTCAGCGAATTCCTCAGCGAATACCAGGCCGGCCGCACGCCGAATCCCGACGTGCTGTGTAATGCCGAGATCAAGTTCAAGGCCTTCCTCGACCATGCGATGAACCTCGGCGCCGACCGCATTGCCACCGGCCACTACGCCCAGGTGCGCGAAATCGACGGCCTGCACCAGCTGCTGAAAGCCGAGGATGGCACCAAGGACCAGAGCTATTTCCTCTATCGCCTGAACCAGCAGCAGCTGTCGAAAACCCTGTTTCCGCTGGGTGCGCTCTACAAGCGCGAGGTGCGCGAGATCGCCCGCCGCGAGGGCCTGCCCAACCATGACAAGAAAGATTCGACCGGCATCTGCTTCATCGGGGAGCGGCCGTTCCGTGAATTCCTGAACCGCTATCTGCCTTCGAATCCCGGTGACATCGTCACACCCGAAGGACGCCGTGTCGGTCGCCACATGGGCCTGACCTTTTACACGCTGGGCCAGCGCCAGGGCCTGGGCATCGGCGGTTCACGCGATGGTGACGGTGATGCCTGGTATGTTGCCGAGAAAGACCTCAAGAACAACCGCCTGGTGGTGGTCCAGGGGCACGACCACCCGCGCCTGCTTTCCGACCAGCTCACCGCGGTCAATGTCAGCTGGGTCAGCGGTGAAGCGCCGCGCACGCAATGGGTCTATGGCGCCAAATCCCGTTACCGTCAGCGCGATTCGGCCTGCTCGCTGGCCATCGCAGACAGC
>JAIENU010000236.1 GCA_019751125.1 Burkholderiales bacterium
CCCTTTGCCGGCGTCGATCCGATCGCGGTGATCGAAATCCAGAAAATCATCGGTTTCCTGCGCAACCGCGGCATCGGCGTGCTGATCACCGACCATAACGTCCGGGAAACCCTGGGCATCTGCGACCGCGCCTACATCATCAATGACGGCTCGGTGCTTGCCTTCGGCAAGCCTGACGAGATCGTCTATAATGAGAACGTCCGCAAGGTTTATCTCGGAGAGCACTTCCGCCTGTGATGGCTCCACCGAAACTGCGGACTCTGAAACTGCTCTGACCCGCTTTGAAGCCAGTGTGGATTCCGCCTGGCGGCACCAACCTCAGGCACCAAGCGCAACAAACGGTTACGGGGACGCGATTCACTGATCCGGCCCGCATGAAACACTCCCTACAGCTCAGACTCTCGCAACACCTGACATTGACGCCGCAACTGCAGCAGTCAATCAGACTGCTGCAGCTGTCGACCATCGAGCTCAACCAGGAAATCGAGCGCCTCCTGCAGGAAAACCCGCTGCTCGAACGCGAGGATGGCGCGACCGAGGCCGCACCGCCGCCAGGCAGTCTGGACGGCACCGGCACCACCACCAGCAACGAGGCTGCCGCCGAAGCCCCGGCCGAACCCGAACGCGATGACAGCAGCAACTTTGAGGTCGATGACGGTCCGGCATATTCCGGCGGCGACAGCGAGGACGATGATTACGCGCCGCTGGCCGAACAGCCACCGAACCTCCGCCTGCACCTGACCAGCCAGCTTTCGCTGATGCACCTCAGCGAGCGTGACCGCCGCATCGTTCAGTTGCTGATCGACTCGCTCGACGACGACGGCTATCTCGGCCAGTCGCTTGAGGAAATCTGCGAGATGCTGCCGGACGAGCTTGAGGTGGACCCTGACGACCTCGCGATCGCGCTGCAACACCTGCAGCACCTGGAACCGGTCGGCATCGGCGCGCGCGGCCTCTCCGAATGCCTCGCGCTGCAGCTTGAGGCGATGCCTGCCGACACCGAGCACCGCGAAGCCGCGCTGGAAATCGTGCGCAACCACCTCGACACGCTGGCGGCCCGCGATTTCGTCAAGCTCAAGCGCCTGCTCAAGTGCGACGACGGCTGCCTGCGTGGCGTGCAAAAACTGATTACCAGCCTGAATCCGAGGCCGGGACGCGATTTCTCCGCCGAGGAAGCGCGTTACGTCATTGCCGACGTCATCGTGCGCAAGGTAAAAGGCGTATGGGTGGCCTCGCTCAACCCGGACGCGATGCCGCGCCTGCGCGTGAACCGCATGTATGCCGACATCCTGCAGCGCAACCGCGGCGGCAGCGCACAGCAGCTCAATTCACAGCTGCAGGAAGCCAAATGGCTGATCAAGAACGTGCAGCAGCGTTTTGACACCATCCTCCGCGTGTCGCAGGCCATTGTCGACCGCCAGCGCAACTTCCTGGAGCATGGCGAGGTTGCAATGCGGCCGCTGGTGCTGCGCGAGATCGCCGAAATCCTCGGCCTGCATGAATCGACCGTTTCGCGGGTGACCACGCAGAAATTCATGCACACCCCGCGCGGCATTTTCGAACTCAAGTATTTTTTCGGCAGCCATGTCGCGACCGAGGCCGGCGGCGCCGCCTCGAGCACCGCAATCCGCGCCCTGATCAAGCAGCTGGTCAGCGCCGAAAACACCCGGTCGCCGCTGAGCGACGGCCAGATCTCCGAACTGCTTGGTCAGCAGGGTATAGTGGTGGCACGGCGAACCATCGCCAAATACCGCGAATCCCTGCAGATCCTGCCGGTGAACCTGAGAAAAACCCTTTAAAGGAGAGCATATGAACCTGCACCTGACGGGCCATCACCTTCAGATCACCCCTGCCATCCGCGACCATGTCGCGAACAAACTGGAACGGATCACCACCCACTTTGATCATGTCATCGACATCAACGTGATCATGACCGTCGAAAAACTGCAGCACAAGGTCGAAGCCACCGTCCACCTGAGCGGCAAGGAAATCTTCTGCGAAACCCACGATGAAGACATGTATGTCGCCATCGACCACCTGGTCGGCAAACTCGACCGCGCGGTGATCAAGCACAAGGAAAAAAACCTCTCACACCGCCACGACGGCGTGCCGCTGAAACACCGGGCCGCTGAAGAGTAAAGCCGTTCCGTCATGAACCTGATCGCCAAAATCCTGCCGGCCAGCAACATCCTGCTCGATGCCGACCTCACCAGCAAGAAACGCATCTTCGAGCAGGCCGGCCTGCTTTTCGAAAACCACCAGCAGATCGCGCGCGCCGTCGTCTTCGACAGCCTGTTCGCGCGAGAAAAGCTGGGTTCCACCGGGCTCGGCCAGGGCGTGGCGATCCCCCACGGTCGGATCAAGGGCATCAAGAGCGCCGTCGGCGCGGTGATCCGGGTGCGCGAAGCGGTGGCGTTTGACGCGCCCGACGGGCAAAACGTGAAGCTCGCCTTCGTGCTGCTGGTACCGGAGCGGGCGACCGACGAGCATCTGCAGATCCTGTCCGAGCTGGCGCAGATGTTCAGCGACAAGGCTTTCCGCGAACGCCTGCTCAATGCCGCCGATGCCGCGGCGCTGCTTGAACTGATCCAGTCATGGGAGCCGCATGCCGCAGGTCAGCATAGCCCAGCTGTTTGAGGACACCCGGGAGAAGCTGCAGCTCGAGTGGATTGCCGGCCGCGACGGCGCCGACAAGGGCATCGACAGCGAGCTGACCAAGGACTCATCGAAGGGTCTGGTCGGCCACCTAAATTTCATCCATCCCAACCTGATCCAGGTGCTGGGCCCCTCGGAGGTCAACCACCTCGAAGGACTCGACCCCGAAGAATGCCGCGTCCTGCTGCGCCGCTCGGCGACACGCGAACTGGCCTGTTTCATCGTCGCCGGCGCAAACAGCATCCCGCAGGCGCTGCTCGAGGTCGCCGAAGCCACCCACACCCCGCTGTTCTCGTCGCCGATCGCCAGTGTCGAGCTGATGTGGATCATGCGCCCGCACCTTGCGCGCACCCTCGCCGACTCCACCACCACCCACGGCGTGTTCCTCGACGTGCTCGGGGTCGGCGTGCTGCTCACCGGCGACTCGGGCGTGGGCAAAAGCGAGCTCGCCCTGGAATTGATCAGCCGCGGCAGCGGGCTGATTGCCGACGACGTGGTCGAGCTCTACCGCGTCGGCCCGGAAAGCATCGAGGGCCGCTGCCCGCACCTGCTGCGCGACTTCCTCGAGGTGCGCGGTCTCGGCGTGCTCAACATCCGCACCATCTTCGGCGAGGCGGCGCTGCGTCCGCGCAAGAACGTGAAGCTGATCGTGCACCTCGAACGGCCCAGCGACCCGGCATTGCTTGAGCGGCTGCCGCTGAAACCGGGCACCGAGCTGCTGATGGACGTACGCATCCACAAGGTCACCATCCCGGTGGCCGCCGGCCGCAACCTCGCGGTGCTGACCGAGGCCGCGGTGCGCAACCACGTGCTGCAGATGCGCGGCATCGACAGCACCCGCGAATTCGTCCAACGCCAGGAGCAGGCGATGAACGGCGGAAACGAATAAGCTGGCCATGCAACTGATCCTGATCACCGGCCTTTCGGGCTCGGGCAAGAGTGTCGCCCTGGCGGTGATGGAGGACGCCGGCTACTACTGCGTCGACAATCTGCCGCTGGACATGGTCGATGGCGTGGTGAATTCGCTGCAGGGCTCGGGCATCACCCGGGTCGCGCTGACCATCGACGCCCGCGCCGGTGCCGGCGTCGCCCGCCTGCCGGAACTGGTGACGCGGCTGCGCGCAGCCGGGCATGACCTGCGGGTGATGTTCCTCGAGGCCAAGTCGGAAACCCTGATTAAGCGTTATTCCGAGACACGGCGCCGCCATCCGCTGTCCGACGGCGTGATGACGCTGCCCGAGTGCATCGCGCGTGAACGCGAGCTGGTCGCCGACATTGCCGACATGGCGCACCACATCGACACCAGCGACCTCGCGCCGAACACGCTGCGTGCCTGGGTCAAGGATTTTGCACAGATCGGCGGTGGCGGCCTGACCCTGCTCTTTGAATCCTTCGGTTTCAAGCACGGCATACCGCTCGACGCCGACTTCGTGTTCGACGTGCGTTGCCTGCCCAACCCCTACTACGATCCCAAGCTGCGCCCGCTGACCGGATTGGACACCCCTGTGGCCGCCTTTATCGAAGCGACACCGGATGCGATGCGCATGCTCGGCGACATCCAGCGCTTTGTCGGCGACTGGCTCCCGGCCTTCGAGCGTGACAACCGCAGCTACCTGACCATCGCCATCGGCTGCACCGGCGGCCAGCATCGTTCGGTATATCTGGCCGACCGCCTGGCACGCCATTTCGGTGGCAGTACCCGCACCCTGGCCCGGCACCGCGAACTCAAGGCCTGAACGCATCGTGGGCGACCGTCTGCAGATCCCGCTGTTTCCGCTGGGCACAGTACTGTTTCCCGGCGGCATGCTGCCGCTGCGGGTGTTTGAGCCGCGTTACGTCGACATGACCAAGGCCTGCCTGCGCGACAACACCCCCTTCGGCGTGTGCCTGATCCGCGAAGGCCGCGAAGTCGGCGCACCGGCGGCGCCTCATCCGGTCGGCTGCATCGCGCGCATCGAGCAGTGGGATGTGCCGCATCCCAACCTGTTCGCACTGATCACCCGCGGCGGCGAACGTTTTCGCGTGATCGAACAGAGCGTCAACAGCGCAGGACTGATCACCGCCGAAGTCGAACTGCTGCCGGTGCCGGAACCCGGCGCCGTGATGGACGGCGCCTGCGAGGAAGTGCTGCGCCTGGCGATCAAACGTGCAGGCGAGAACAGTGTTCCCGGACCGCTGCAGTTGGACGACCCGCTGTGGGTCAGCTACCGGCTGGCCGAAATCCTGCCGATCACCGCGCAGGAACGCCAGGCGCTGCTCGAGGAAAACGACACCGCCGCACGCCTGCACCGCCTGCGCGAGCACATGCTCAGCCACGGCATCATAGAAAAAATCAATAAAAACAAGTAGTTACAATACTATTCAGCGCGCAGCTGCTGAATAATCTGGCGTACCGGCTTGGGTATCGCCGCCGACTCTGCCTCCGCCAGCGACAGCCAGATCAGGCCCGGCTCGGCCACCGTGCGCGGCCAGCGCCGCACCCGCAACGGCAGCGGCAGGATGTCGAGATGAAAATGGGTGAAGCCGTGGGCGATCAACGGCAGTGCATCCCGTACTTCGACTTCGGCGCCGTAACGACGCGCACAAATCGCCGCCGCATCGGCATCAGACTCGATCTCCGGAAAACTCCACAGCCCACCCCAGATCCCCGTCGGCGGCCGTTTCTCCAGCAACACTTCACCGGCGCGCCGCAACACCATCATCGTCGTGCGCCGCTGCGGCAGCGCCTTGCGCGGCTTTGCGGCCGGCAACTGCGCGGCGCGTCCTTCGCGATGGGAGATGCATAAATCTGCCGCCGGGCATTCGCTGCAGCGCGGCTTGCGCCGCACGCACAGCGTCGCACCAAGATCCATCAAACCCTGGGTGTAGGCACGCAGGCCGCTTTTCGGCAGCAGCAATTCAGCGGCCTGCCACAACCGTGCCGCCACCGCGGTCTCGCCGGGATACCCGTCAATCGCACACAGCCGAGCCAGCACGCGCTTGACGTTGCCGTCGAGTATCGCCGCGCGTTTGCCGAAGGCAAACACCAGGATTGCCGCCGCGGTCAAACGGCCAACGCCGGGCAAGGCCATCAGCGCTTCCTGCGTGTCCGGAAATTTTCCGCCGTGTATTTCGACCACCTGCCGCGCAGCGCGATGCAGATTGCGTGCCCGCGAGTAATAACCCAGCCCGCTCCACAGAGTGAGGACTTCATCCTCACTGGCAGCGGCCAGTGCCGCGACATCGGCAAACCGTTCACGAAAACGCTGGTAATACGGAATCACCGCGCTGACCTGGGTCTGCTGCAACATGATTTCCGACAACCACACCGCATAGGCATCACGCGTGTTCTGCCAGGGCAGGTCGTGGCGACCGTGTTTTTTTTGCCAGATGATCAGCGCCGGCGCGAAGGTTTCGGCCAGAGACTCTAGGGCGGCACCGGGTTTCGCGGGAATCGCAGAAATCGACTTGGGTCGCCGGGGCATTCGTGGACGGATCGGGATCAGCGGAATGGAGCGGGTGAAGGGAATCGAACCCTCGTATGCAGCTTGGGAAGCTGCCGTTCTACCATTGAACTACACCCGCGTAT
>JAIENU010000023.1 GCA_019751125.1 Burkholderiales bacterium
CAACAGTCGCGGATGCGGCCGGCCGAGGCCATGGCCATCGGCAATGCGCTGCCCCGGCGCGACTATGGCCTGCTGCGCCGCTTCGGCATCTGGCTGCTGGCGCAGCTGGGCTGGCAGGTTGAGGGCGAATTTCCCGATGAGGCAAGGCTGGTGGTGGCGCTTGCGCCGCATTCCTCGAATTGGGATTTTGTCATCGGTGCGTCGCTGATGTTCGTGTTCGGCCTCCGGGTGTCCTTCATCGCCAAGCACACATTGTTCTGGTGGCCTCTGGGCAGTTTTATGCGCTGGCTGGGCGGCATCCCGGTGGACCGCGCGCAGCCGGAAGGCCTCGCGGAGACGCTGGCTGAAGAATACCGGCGCCGCGATCGCCTGCTGCTGGCGATCACGCCGGAAGGCACGCGCAGCGCCGGCGCGCGTTTCAAATCCGGTTTCTATCGTGTTGCCCAGGCGCACAGGTGCCGGTGTTGCCGGTGTATTTCAATTACCGCCGCCGGGTCACCGGTTTCCTGCCGCTATTGCAGCCCGGTGAGGATATTGCTGCCGGCGTTGAAACCGTGCGCGAAATGCTGATGGCCAGGGGCGAGCGCCGCGACGGCATCCGCAATTAGCAGGACTTCGCTAGTAAGACTTGGGCAGACCGAGTACACGCTCGGCAATGTGGCAGAGGATCAGCTGTGAGCTGACCGGTGCGATGCGCGGAATCATCGCCTCGCGGAAATAGCGTTCGACGTGGAATTCCTTCGCATAACCCATACCGCCGTGGGTCAGCACCGCAGTTTCACAGGCCCTGAACCCGGCTTCACCGGCGAAGTACTTCGCGGCATTGGCTTCGGCGCCGCAGGGTTTACCGGCATCGTAGAGTGAGGCCGCGTGCCAGGTCAGCAGGGCAGCGGCTTCGAGTTCGACCCAGCGCTGCGCCAGCGGATGCTGGATCGCCTGGTTCTGGCCGATCGGCCGGTCGAAGACGATGCGGTCGCCGGCATAACGTGCGGCGCGGTTCAGCGCGGCACGGCCGAGGCCGACGGCTTCAGCGGCGACGAGGATGCGCTCCGGATTGAGGCCGTCGAGGATATAGCGGAAACCCTTGCCTTCTTCGCCGATGCGATCTGCTGCCGGCACGCGCATGCCGTCGATGAACACCTGGTTGGAGTCCACCGCCTTGCGGCCCATCTTGTCGATTTCGCGCGCTTCGAAGGTGTTGCGGTCGATGTCGGCATAGAACAGCGTCAGGCCATCGATCGGATTTTTCGTCTCCTCCAGCGGCGTGGTGCGCGCCAGCAGCAGGATCTTGTTGGCGACCTGTGCAGTTGAAATCCACACCTTCTGCCCGGAGATCAGGTAATCATCGCCGTCACGCACCGCTTTGGTAGTCAGCCTTGTGGTGTTCAGTCCGGCACCGGGCTCGGTCACACCGAAGCAGGCCTTGTCGCGGCCCTGGATCAGCGGCGGCAGCCAGCGCGCCTTTTGTTCATCGCTGGCATAGACCACCACAGGATGCAGGCCGAAGATGTTCATGTGCACCGCCGAAGCGCCGGAGAAACCGGCACCGGAGGCGGCGATGGTTTCCATCATCAGCGCGGCCTCGATGATGCCCAGTCCGCTGCCGCCATACTGCTCTGGCATCGCGATGCCGAGCCAGCCGTCAGCGGCAATCGCGGCATGGAAGTCGTGCGGGAAGCCGCCTTCGCGGTCGAGCTTGAGCCAGTAATCGTCGCCGAAGCGCGCGCAGGTGCGGCTCACCGCTTCACGGATTGCGCGCTGGTCTTCCGAGAATTCGAAGTCCATGATCAGCCGGGCAGGGTGGTTACGCCATCCGCGGCCAGCGCGCGGATTTCGGCGTCGCTGAAGCCTGCGGTTTTTAATACCTCGAACCCGTGTTCACCCAGACGCGGCGTCGGGCGCTGCGGCGCAGGCGGCGTACGTGACCACTGCGTCGCTGCGGCCGTGGTACGCAGGCCGCCTTCGCTGGGATGGTTCTCGCTGCGGATGAAGCTGCTGGCATTGAGGTGCGGGTCGTCGATCACATCATCGATCGAATTCATCGGCGCGCAGGGGATGTCGGCGCTGGCGAGCGCCTGCAGCCATTCCGCGGTCGTACGTTTGAGCATCTCGCCGGCGACGAAGGCATTCGCTTCGGCTATACGCGCCGATCGGCTTTCGTGGCTGTTGAAACGCGGATCGTCGCGGAACAGGTCCTCGCGGCCGATCAGGCGGAAAAAAGCACCCCACTGCTTGTCGTTGTACATCAGTACGCAGACATGGCCGTCACGGGTGCGGAAGGGCCGCCGCTCCGGTGCGAGCACGCGGGCATAGCCGGCATCACCCAGCGGTGGCTCGAAGCCGCGGCCGGCAAAATGGTCGCCGAGGATCATCTGGCTCATGCATTCGAACATCGGCACCTCGACGGCCTGCCCCTTGCCGCTGCGTTCACGTTCGTAGAGCGCGGTGGTCACGGCGTAGGCCGCGTGCAGGCCGACGATGCGGTCGGCGAGTGTGGCCGGGATATAGCGCGGCTCGGCGGCGCCGGCCTGCTGCATCAGCCAGGGCAGGCCGGTCATGCCCTGGATCAGGTCATCGTAGGCGGGGCGCGCGGCGTAGGGGCCCTGCTGGCCGTAGCCATAGGCGCCGACATAGATGATGCGCGGATTGGCCGCGGCGACATCGGCATAACCCAGACGCAGCCGTTGCATCGCCTGCGGGCGGATGTTGTAGATCAGCACGTCGGCCTTTGCTGCGATACGCAGCAGCGCGTCGCGGCCGGCGGGTTTCTTCAGGTCAAGCACCAGACTCTTCTTGTTGCGGTTCAGGTGCATGAACATGTGGCCCATGCCGCGGTTGCGCATCGGGCCGACATGGCGCACGTTGTCGCCGCCCGGCGCCTCGACCTTGATCACCTCGGCGCCGAGGTCGCCGAGGATCTGCGTCGTGTAGGGGCCCATCACCACCGTGGTCAGGTCGACCACGGTGACCCCGGCAAGCGGTCCGGCCATTATTGATCCTTACCAAAAACATGACAGCCTCCGCAGAGGCATGTTTTTGTCATTATTGATGCAATTTTTTCAATTTTTTCGGAGCTTCTTGGGAATATTGCAGCCCAGGCCGCGCAGGGTTTCATCCACCCAGCGGCGATCGACCTTCTTGCCGCCGCGGATCGCCTTCAGCATGTCCGATTCCTTCTTTTCCTGGAGCCTGGCGAGTTTCAGAGTTTCCTCGGCCATGTCCTGCGGCAGGGCGAGCAGGCCGTCATCGTCGCCGATGATGATGTCGCCGGGATTGACCACGGCTTCGCCGATCACCACGGGCACGTTGATTTCACCGGGGCCATTCTTGTACGGGCCGCGGTGGGTGATGCCGCGGGCATAGACGGGAAAGTCCGACAGCGCCAGCGCATCGGCATCGCGGATCGCACCGTCGATGACCATGCCCGCGGCGCCGTTGCGCTCGGCAATGGCCGACATGATTTCGCCGATGATCGCCTGGCTGCAGACGCCGCCGGCATCCACCACCACGACGTCGCCGGGACGCACGATGTCGATCGCCTTGTGCACCATCAGATTGTCGCCGGGGCTGATTTTTACGGTCAGCGCGGTGCCGACCATGCGTCCGCCGCGATGGCAGGGAAACAGGTCCGGGCCGATGGCATGCAGGCGGTGCATGTTGTCGCTGAGGTGGGCGGTGGCAGTCTTGCGCAGCTGCGCGATGAGTTTCGCCGAGGGTTGCGCAGCGAAGGGGAGGATACGGAAACCGATGGGGGCCATGGCAGTCTGCGGGTCGGGTTGATGAGGGTCGTAATCCTAGCACCGGCATCCGGGGCGACGGGGGCTGCATGGTAAAATCAATGCAATCCTGAGGACTTTTACGATTTGCGCAGCACAGGCAAGGCCCCGCCGGGTGTGGCGGATTTTCAACAACCAGCGATTCACGATTCCAGACTTCGGCACCCGGCGTGCGTATCCTGCTCAGCAACGATGACGGTTATTTCGCGCCCGGGCTTGCCGCGCTGGAACGCGCGCTCTCGGCGCTGGGCACGGTGACCGTGGTCGCGCCGGAGCGTGACCGCAGCGGTGCCAGCAACTCGCTGACCTTGGACCGGCCGCTGACCGTGCGCAAGGCTCCCAACGGCTACTACTATGTCAACGGCACGCCCACCGATTGCGTGCACCTCGCGGTGACCGGCCTGCTGCCGGAACTGCCCGACGTGGTGGTCTCCGGCATCAACGACGGCGCCAACATGGGCGACGACACCATTTATTCCGGCACCGTGGCTGCCGCCACCGAAGGCTTCCTGCTTGGCATTCCGTCGATCGCGGTCTCGCTGGTGGCGGGCGAGGGTGGTCATTTCGACAGCGCAGGACGTGTCGCTGCAGACCTCGTCAAACGTTTCGCAGCGGAACGTTTTGCCGAGCCGGTGCTGCTCAATGTCAATGTGCCCGACCTGCCCCATGGCGAGCTGCAGGGGGTGAGCGTCACCCGGCTGGGTAAACGCCACAAGGCCGAACCGGTGGTCAAATCGACCAACCCGCGCGGCCAGACTGTGTACTGGGTGGGTGCCGCAGGCCAGGCGCAGGATGCCGGCGAGGGTACCGATTTCCATGCCACAGCATCGCGCCAGGTTTCGGTGACGCCGCTGCAGATGGACTTGACCCGCTTCAACCAGATGGAACGCGTCGGACGCTGGCTGCAGCCGGCGCAGGCACGATGAACGCCGGCCATACCGGTATCGGCATGACCTCGCAGCGCACGCGCATGCGCATGGTCGAGCGCCTGCGCGGCGAGGGCATCGCTGATGAAGTCATCCTCGCCGCGATGGGCGAGGTGCCGCGCCACATTTTTGTCGATGAAGCGCTGGCCAGCCGTGCCTACGAGGACATGGCGCTGCCCCTGGGTTTCGGCCAGACCATTTCCAGCCCGTACACCGTGGCGCGCATGCTCGAGCTGCTGCGCGGCGGCGTGCAGCTGACCAAGGTGCTGGAGATCGGCACCGGCTGCGGTTACCAGGCGGCGGTGCTGTCACGGCTGGCGAAAGAGGTCTATTCACTCGAGCGTTTGGCGCCCCTGCTGAGCAAGGCGCGCCGCCACTTGCGTGATGCCCGCGCACACAATGTGCGCGTGCGTACCGCTGACGGCCAGTTCGGCTGGCCGGAGCACGCACCCTTCGACGGCATTGTTGTTGCTGCTGCGGCCACCCATGTTCCCGAGCAATTGCTGGAGCAGGTGGTGGTGGGTGGTAAGATCATCATTCCCCTCACGCACCAGGGCAAACAGGCCCTGCACGTGATCGAGCGTACCGCGCAGAGTTATGTCGACCGCAAGGTGGAAGATGCCCTTTTCGTGCCGCTGCTGCCCGGGCTGGGCTGAAGCGCAGTCCCCCGAAGTGAATCCCGTCCACCGCCCGCAGACCGCAATCCTGATGTTGTTCGCCGCCGTGCTCGGTGGCTGCGCGGCGCCGCGACCGGCGCCGGTGATCGATCGCCTGCCGCAGGCACCAGCAGCCAAACCTGCGGCCAAGCCGCCGGCCACTGCGTCCGCCAAACCTGCGCCGGCTGCGCCCGAGCAGCCGCGTGGTGACAGCTACACCGTGAAACCGGGCGACACACTGTTTTCAATCTCGCTCGAATTCGGCCAGGACTATCGCGAAGTCGCGGCCTGGAACAATCTGACGGATCCGTCGCGGATTTTTGTCGGTCAGGTGCTGCGCATGACGCCGCCGCGTGGTGCGGTGACTGCGCCGTTGCGCACGCCGGGTGCCCCGGTCGAAAGCCAGCCGCTGGATGCGGGCAAACCTGCGGTTGCCGGCGGTGCCCGGGTCGAACCGCGTGGTGTGCGGGTGCCGTACAGCGACCAGGCCTATGCCCAGCTCTCCGGTGTCAAACCCGAAGCGCCCAAACCGGAAGTGAAGCCCGAGGTGAAGCCGCCGGCCACTGACAGCAAGCCTTTGCCGGCTGGTGATGACGTGGACTGGATGTGGCCCACCGCAGGCAAGGTTGTTGCGCCCTTTAATGAGTCTTCCAACAAGGGCATCGGCATTGCCGGCAAGGCTGGCCAGCCGGTGCTGGCGGCCGGAGCAGGCCGGGTGATCTTCAGCGGCACCGGCATACGCGGCCTGGGCCGGCTGATCGTGATCAAGCACAACGAGCGTTACCTCAGCGTCTATGCCCACAACCGAGAGTTGCTGGTGAAAGAAGGGCAGACCGTGACCCGCGGCCAGCGGATTGCCGAAATGGGCGATTCCGATGCCGACCAGGTCAAGCTGCACTTCGAGATCCGCCGCCAGGGCCGGCCTGTCGATCCGGCCAGCCTGTTGCCACCGGCTTGAACAATGACTGCAGGA
>JAIENU010000055.1 GCA_019751125.1 Burkholderiales bacterium
AAAGAAATCGACCGCCTCGTCGATGCTCAGCATCAGCACTTCGCCGATCGACCTGTCCTTGAATTTCACCGCCAGTGTCTCGGCATTGAAGCGCTGTCCGCCGCAGACGTCGCAGGGCACCTTCACGTCGGGCAGGAAACTCATCTCGATCTTCTGCACACCCTGGCCTTCGCAGGCTTCGCAGCGGCCGCCCTTGGTGTTGAAGGAAAAACGGCTCGCGGTGTAGCCGCGCATGCGCGCGTCCGGCGCTTCGGCATAAAGGCGGCGGATGTTGTCCCAGAAGCCGACATAGGTGGCGGGACAGGAGCGCGGTGTCTTGCCGATCGGCGTCTGGTCCACTTCGAGCACGCGACCGACTTGCTGCCACCCCGAAATGTCTACACACCCCGTTGTTTTTATTGATGATTTTTTTCTGTCGCCGACGAGGCGTTGCAGGTTGGCGTGCAGCACGTCGCGCGCCAGCGTCGATTTGCCGGAGCCGGACACGCCGGTGACCACGGTCAGCCGGCCCAGCGGCACCCGCGCATTCACGCGCTGCAGGTTGTGCAGGCTCGCGCCGCGAATCGCCAGCGCCGGTGTTTTTGTATCCACCTTGCGCGGCGGCTGCAGCGGATGGCGCAGCGGATTTTCCAGGTGACGGCCGGTGATCGACTGCGGATTACGCCGCAGTTCTTCCGCAGTGCCGGCCGCAACCACTGCACCGCCCAGGCGTCCCGCGCCGGGGCCGAGGTCGATCACATGGTCGGCGCGGCGGATGGTGTCTTCATCATGTTCGACCACGATCAGCGTGTTGCCGCGTGTCTGCAGCCGCGCCAGCGTATCGAGCAGGATGCGGTTGTCGCGCGGATGCAGGCCGATGGTCGGTTCGTCGAGGATGTAGGCGACACCGCGCAGGTTCGATCCCAGTTGCGCCGCCAGACGGATGCGTTGTGCCTCGCCGCCGGAGAGGGTCGGTGCCGCGCGGTCGAGTGCGAGGTAGCCGAGGCCGACCTCATCGAGGAAGCGCAGGCGGCTGCGGATTTCGGCGACGATGTCGCGGGCGATCGCCGCTTCACGGCCGCTGAACGACACGTCGGTGAACTCCTTCGCCAGCTTCGCCACCGGCAGCGCGGCGAGCTCGGCAATCGAACGCTTGCGGTATTTCACCGCCAGTGCGGTGGGATTCAGGCGCTTGCCGTGGCAGTCGGGACAGGGCTCGTCGATTTCCAGCCAGTTCAGCCAGGAGTCGAGCACATGCTCCTCGGTGCCGGTTTTTTCGCGCTCCTCGTCCCAGTCCACCTTTTCCAGCGACAGGCCGGTGCCGAAGCAGGTCGCGCACCAGCCGTGTTTGGAGTTGTAGGAAAACAGGCGCGGGTCGAATTCAGGAAAGCTCTTGTTGCAGCAGGGGCAGGCGCGCTTGACCGAATACGTGGTTTCCGTAAAGCGGATCAGCCGGGGATTCTTTTTCGCCATAGCCTCGGCCAGCGTGTCGAGGCCACCGAGCACCTGCACGATGCCCTTGCCATGCTCCAGTGCCGCGGCGAGGCCGGCGCGCAGCGCGGCTTCATTCTCGGGTTTGACCCGTACATCGGCCACCGGCAGCTCGATGCTGTGTTCCTGGAAACGCGCCAGCCGCGGCCACGGCGAGGTCGGAATGAATTCACCGTCAACGCGCAGATGGGTGTAACCCTTGCCGGCGGCCCATTTCGCGAGGTCGGTGTAATAACCCTTGCGGTTCACCACCAGCGGCGCCAGCAGGCCGATGCGGTCGCCGCGGTTGTCCTTGAGGATCTTCGCCGCGATCTGATCGAGGCTTTGCGGCTCGATCGGCACATTGCAGTCCGGGCAGTACTGGGTGCCGAGCTTGACGTAGAGCAGGCGCAGGAAATGGTAGATCTCGGTGAGTGTGGCCACCGTGCTGCGGCGGCCGCCGCGGCTGGTGCGCTGTTCGATCGCCACCGTCGGCGGAATGCCGTAAATCGCGTCCACCTCGGGTCGTGCCGCCGACTGCACAAACTGGCGGGCATAGGCATTCAGCGATTCGAGGTAGCGGCGCTGGCCCTCGGCAAACACGATGTCGAAGGCCAGCGTCGATTTGCCGGAGCCGGAAACACCGGTGACCACGGTGAACTTGCCGCGCGGAATGTCGACGCTGATGTTCTTCAGGTTGTGTTCGCGGGCGTGGCTGACGCTGATGCTGTTGCCGTGGCTGGGCGCAGTTTTTTGCAGGGCCAGTGGCGGGGCGACCGGGGCACCCAGTGCCGCGGCGTATTCGCGCAGCGCCTTGCCGGTATGCGAGGCCGCGTGTACCGCGACCGCATCCGGCGTGCCGGTGCAGACCACCGTGCCGCCGGCATCACCCCCCTCGGGGCCGAGGTCGATGATCCAGTCCGAAGCGCGGATCACGTCGAGGTTGTGTTCGATCACGATCAGCGAATGGCCCGCCGTCAGCAGCTTGCGGAAGGCGCCGAGCAGCTTGCGCACGTCATCGAAATGCAGGCCGGTGGTCGGTTCGTCAAACAGAAACAGCTTGCCCTTCACCGCCAGCCGATTGCGGCCGCTGTCGGCGGCTTCGGCAAGAAAGCCGGCGAGTTTCAGGCGCTGCGCCTCGCCGCCGGACAGTGTCGGCACCGGCTGGCCCAGCTTCAGGTAGTCGAGGCCGACGTCGGTCAGCGGCTGCAGCGCGCGAACGATGTCCGGCGCGTGGTTGAAAAAAACCAGCGCATCGGCCACGGTCATGTCGAGCACGTCGGCAATGGAGCGGCCGTCGATGGTGATTTCCAGCACTTCGTTGCGGTAACGCCGGCCGTCGCAGTCCGGGCAGCGCAGATAGACGTCGGACAGGAACTGCATCTCGACATGCTCGAAGCCGTTGCCGCTGCAGGTCGGGCAGCGCCCGGTGCCGGAGTTGAAACTGAAGGTGCCGTGGGTGTAGCCGCGCGACTGCGCCAGCGGCATGGCCGCGAAGCGCGAGCGGATTGAATCGAAGGCGCCGACATAACTCGCGGGATTGGAACGCGTGGTGCGGCCGATTGAGGACTGGTCCACCATCACCACGTCGCCGATCTGGTCGGCGCCGTAGAGATGCTGGTGTTTGCCCGGCGCCTCGGTCGGCAGGCCCAGTGCCTTGCGCAGCGCCGCGTACAGCACGTCCTGCACCAGTGTCGATTTGCCCGAACCCGACACGCCGGTGACGCAGACCAGGCGCTGCAGCGGGAAATCGACATCGATCTGCTTCAGGTTGTGTTCGGCCGCGCCGCGGATGCGGATGCGCGGGCCTTTTTCTGCCGGCGGCTTGATGGTGTGTGCATCGTCGGCACGCAGTTCGCCTGACAGATAACGCCCGGTGACCGAGCCGCTTGAGCGCATCAGGCCGGCGGGTGTATCGAAGGCGACGATTTCGCCGCCCTTCGAGCCGGGGCCCGGACCGATGTCGAGCAGGCGGTCGGCGGCGAGCATCACCTGCGGATCGTGCTCGACCACCACCAGCGAGTTGCCGGCATCGCGCAGCTTGTGCATGACGCCGATGACGCGACCCATGTCGCGCGGATGCAGGCCGATCGACGGCTCATCGAGCACGAACAGCGTGTTGACCAGTGAAGTGCCCAGCGCGGTGGTCAGGTTGATCCGCTGCACTTCGCCGCCGGACAGCGTGCGCGACTGGCGGTCCAGCGTCAGGTAACCGAGGCCGACCTGGTTCAGATAGGCGAGGCGGGTGCGGATTTCGCCGACCAGCATGTCGGTGGCTTCGTCCAGCGGCGCCGGCAGTTCCAGCGCGTCAAACAGGGTTTTCGTGCGCTCCAGTGGCAGCAGCATCACGTCGTGCACGGTCAAGCCGGGCAGGGCGGCCAGTTGCGCGTCAGCGTATTGCACGCCTTTGGGCTTGAAGCGCGGGCGATCACCCAGGGCGGCATCGGCATTGGCCTTGGAACCGACCCGCCACAGCAGCGCCTCGGGCTTCAGTCGGGCGCCGTCGCAGACGGTGCATTCAGTGTAGGCGCGGTACTTGGACAGCAGCACGCGCACGTGCATCTTGTAGGCCTTGGTCTCCAGCCACTTGAAAAAGCGGCCGACGCCATACCAGGTGCCGGGCCAGGACTTGCGCCAGCTTTCCCATTCCGGTTCGCCATCGAGTACCCAGCTTTTTTCCCTGGCTGACAGCTCGCGCCATGGTTTGTCGACCGGAATGCCGCGCAGCCTCGCGTATTTCATCAGGTCGTCCTGGCATTCCTTGTTCGACGGGGTCTGCCAGGGTTTTACCGCGCCGTCGCGCAGCGATTTCGCTTCATCGGGCACCACCAGCCCGTAGTCGAGGCCGATCACCCGGCCGAAGCCGCGGCAGGTTTCGCAGGCACCCATCGGCGAGTTGAAGGAGAACAGGCTGGGGTTGGGTTCGCTGTAGTGGATGTCGCATTCGGCGCAATGCAGGTCGGCGGAGTATTTCCACACTGTGCCGCTGCCGGCATTCGAGTCCGTGTCCGACAGGACATGCACGTTGACACGCCCCTGACCGACCTTCAGTGCGGCTTCCAGCGCTTCGATCACGCGGGCGCGTTCGGCGTTGCCGGCGCGCAGGCGGTCCTGCACCACTTCAAAACCGGTTTTGTCTTCACGCAGGAAACGTGTGTAACCCTGGGCTGCGAGCAGCGCCTTCACTTCCTCCGGCTTGAAGTTCGCCGGCACCGCTACCGGGAAGGTGATCGCCAGCCGCGGGTCAGCAGCGGCTGTTGCGCGCGCCTGCAGCGACGCAAAAATTGTCTGTGGCGTGTCGCGCACCACCTTCGCGCCGCAGCCGCGGCAGTGCAGATGTGCCGCGCGCGCAAACAGCAGCTTCAGGTGGTCGTTGAGTTCGGTCATCGTGCCCACGGTCGAGCGCGAGGTGCGCACCGGGTTGACCTGGTCGATGGCGATGGCCGGCGGAATGCCGTCGATGCTGTCCACCTGCGGCCGATCCTGGCGGTCGAGGAACTGCCGCGCATAGGGCGAGAAGGTTTCGACGTAACGGCGCTGGCCTTCGGCATAAAGCGTGTCGAAGACCAGCGAGGATTTTCCACTGCCGGAAACGCCGGTGACCACCACCAGTTCGTTCAGGGGAATGTCCAGCGTCAGGTTTTTCAGGTTGTTCTGGCGTGCGCCGCGAATGACGATGCGGTCGCGGCCGTTTTGCGAGCTGTCCATGGCGGCGAGGAATGAGGCTGCGGGGTTGGTGGTGCGCGGCGCAGGCATGCAGCCGTGCAAGGTGATTTGATTGTACCGGCTTTGCCTGACGCTGCCGTGAACCGGCCACGGCGATTCCGGGACAATTCCGCTAAGTGCTTATTTTTTCTGGTCTATCACCACCGGGCGCTGTGGTATTGCCAGCCGTGCACTGCGTTCCACGGTGAGCCGGCCATCGGGCTCGCGCACGGTGAGTTCGATGCGGTAAGCGCAGTGGCCATCCTTCAGGCAGGCGATGCCATCCTTGATGACGAAGGACACCGTGGTGCGCAGCAGTGTCGGACGTGCCGCGCTGAGTACGCCTTCCATCGCAGCTTCAGGCACGCTGAAGCGCTCTGGTTCGATGCGCAGGGTAATGGCAACGATGCGCAGCTCCGACACGGCCGGGTGTTTTTCAATGACCAGGGTGCGCAGGTCGATGCGCAGGTCCTCGCCCTGTTGCAGGTAACGCAGGCCGTTGGCGGCGATGCCGGCGGCCGCTGCACGTTCCGGCAGCGGCAGATCCCAGCCAGTGCTGTGCGTCTGCCAGCTGGCCGGTGATGGTGGGCGCGATGGTGGCGGCGCGAGCAGCGCGTAGAACAGCAGGATCAGCACAATGGCTGAGGCAGCGATCAGCCCGGGGCGGGTCATCCTTGAATTACGCGAGACAGCCATGCCCGGATGATACGCAAGCCGCGGGCATCGGTCCTGCGCTAGCATGTGTCGCGGGAGGAGTGACCATGAAAGCGATGTTGTTGAAAGGCAAAAACCAGCCCCTGGTGCTGGAAACCGTGCCCGATCCGGTACCCGGGCCCGGTGAAGCCGTGGCACGGGTGCTGGCCTGTGGCGCGGGCCTGACCATTCACCATGTGCGCGCGGGGCGGGTGCCGGTGCAGTATCCGCGCATCCTCGGCCACGAGATCACCGCAGAGATCGTCGCCACCGGCGCCGGCGTGACCCGGCTCAGGGCCGGCGATGCGGTGACCGCGTATTTCTATTTCACCTGTGGCCATTGTTACTGGTGCCGCATCAACCGCGAAACGCTGTGCGAGAACTTCGGCGGCTATGTCGGCCGGGAGTGCGACGGCGGTTATGCCGAATACATCAAGCTGCCGGCGCAGAATTTCATCCCGCTGCCCGAAGGCCTGCCGTGGCGGCAGCAGCCCGCTGAAACCGGCGTGATCTG
>JAIENU010000218.1 GCA_019751125.1 Burkholderiales bacterium
CCGCTGGCAAGTTTCGCCTGGCCCTTGCCGTCGAGATCGAGCTTGACGCTGATCTGCGTTTCCTGGGTGTTGCGGGTGATTTGGGCCTTGCGTGCCATGGTGGTCGAATGTTAATGCAAGTGATTGATTAAACAGTATAAACGATTCCGCAGCTGCTAGCGCAGAATGTCGCGCAGGGCTTCGGCCAGTGCCGCGCACTGCTCGTCGCTGCCGACGGTGATGCGCATGAACTCGGCAATACGCTGCGGCTTGCGGAAATGGCGGACGATGATGCTGCGTTCACGCAGTTTCGCCGCCAGTTCACCGCCATCGCGGCCGGGCAGGCGCGCAAACACGAAGTTGGCAGCCGAGGGCAGCACCTCGAAACCCAGCGCCTGCAGATCCGCCACCAGCTTGCCTCGGGTGGAAATCACCTTCGCGCACATCGCGCGGAAATAGGCGTCGTCCTCGATCGCCGCCACCGCGCCAGCCTGGGCAAAGCGGTCGAGCGGATAGGAATTGAAGCTGTCCTTGACCCGGACCAGCGCCTCGATCAGCTCGGGATGGCCGACGGCAAAGCCGACACGCAGCCCCGCCAGTGCTCGTGACTTCGACAGCGTGTGGGTTACCAGCAGGTTCGGGTAGCGCTGCACCAGTGGCACCGCCGACTCGCCGCCGAAATCGACGTAAGCCTCGTCGACCACCACCACCGAATGCGCGTTGGCGCGCAGCAGACGTTCGATTTCGGCCACCGGCACCAGACAGCCGGTGGGCGCATTCGGATTCGGAAACACGATGCCGCCATTGGGCTTCAGGTAATCGTCAATCGCGATTTCGAAGCGCGCATTCAGCGGCACCTGCTCGAACTCGATGTCATAGAGTCCGCAGTACACCGGATAGAAGCTGTAGCTGATGTCGGGAAACAGCACCGGCCGGTCGTGCTTCAGCAGGCCTAGGAAAACATGCGCCAGCACCTCGTCCGAACCGTTGCCGACGAAGACATGGGCGGGCGTCAGCTTGACGTGTCTTGCGATGGTTTCGCGCAGCCGGCTGCTCTCGGGGTCCGGATACAGGCGCAGCGTGTCGCCGACTTCGGCGCGCAGCGCCTCGAGCACGCGCCGGCTCGGGCCGTACGGGCATTCGTTGGTGTTGAGCTTGATCAGGTTGGCAAGTTTCGGCTGCTCGCCCGGCACGTACGGCGTCAGACCCTGCACCACCTTGCTCCAGTAGCGGCTCATCGTGGCATTCTCATCGCGGCATTTTTTACGACCGGTTCAGGCGCATCGCCGCCGAAGCCGCATGCGCCGGCAGACCTTCACCGTTGGCCAGTTCAACCGCGATACGGCCGAGTTTTTCGGCGCCCGCGGCCGAGACGCGGATCACGCTCGAGCGCTTCTGGAAGTCATACACGCCCAGCGGCGAGGAAAAGCGCGCGGTGCGCGAAGTCGGCAACACGTGATTGGGCCCGGCACAGTAGTCGCCCAGCGCCTCGGAGGTGTAGCGGCCAAGGAAAATCGCGCCGGCGTGGCGGATCTTCGGCAGCAGCGCCGGCGCATCCTCCACCGACAGCTCGAGGTGTTCCGGCGCGATGCGGTTGACCAGCGCGCAGGCTTCATCAAGATCGCGCACCTGGATCAGCGCGCCGCGGCCGGACAGCGAGGCTTCAATCACCGCGCGCCGCGGCATCTGCGGCAGCAGTTTTTCGATGCTCGCCTGCACGGCATCGATATATTTGGCATCCGGCGCGAGCAGGATGGACTGCGCGAGCTCGTCGTGCTCGGCCTGCGAAAACAGGTCCATCGCCACCCAGTCCGGGTCGGTGCTGCCATCACAGACAACAAGGATTTCCGAAGGACCGGCGACCATGTCGATGCCGACGACGCCGAACACGCGGCGCTTCGCCGCTGCGACATAGGCATTACCCGGCCCGGTGATCTTGTCGACCTGGGGAATCGTCGCCGTGCCGTAGGCCAGCGCCGCGACAGCCTGCGCGCCGCCGATGGTGAACACGCGGTCAACCCCGCAGATCGCGGCGGCTGCGAGCACCAGATCGTTGCGTTCGCCGCGCGGCGTGGGCACGGTCATGATCACTTCACCGACACCGGCAACCTTGGCCGGCACCGCGTTCATGATCACCGACGAGGGATAGGCCGCCTTGCCCCCGGGCACGTAGATCCCGGCGCGGTCAAGCGGCATCACCTGCTGGCCGAGTTCATTGCCGTCGGCATCGGTATAACCCCAGGAAGTGGCGCGCTGTTTTTCGTGGTACTCGCGCACCCTTGCCGTGGCGGCCTCGAGTGCGTCGCGGCGCGCTGCGGGGATACGCGCCAGCGCGGCCTGCAATTCGGACGCCGGAATTTCCAGTTCGGCCAGCGACTTTGCCGTCACGCTGTCAAAACGCGCGGTGTAGTCGAGCACAGCGGCATCACCCCGCGCCTGCACATCGGCGAGGATGGCCGCAACGGCGGCATCGACTTTGGGATCCTGCGCCGACTCGAAAGCCAGCAGGCCGGTCAGCCGCTCGTCGAAATCAGCCTGCGTTGTGGACAGCCGGCGCATGCTCATTCAACCTCATCAGCCCGCCGAAACGGCGCGGCTGAAGGTGTCGATCAGCGGCTGGATCTGCGCACGCTTCACCTTCAGCGCCGCCTGGTTCACCACCAGCCGCGAGCTGATCTTGCCGACTTCCTCGACCGCGACCAGATTGTTGGCCTTCAGCGTGCCGCCGGTGCTGACGAGATCAACAATCGCATCGGCGAGCCCGGTCAGCGGCGCCAGTTCCATCGAGCCGTAGAGCTTGATCAGGTCGACATGTACACCCTTCGCGGCGAAATGCTCGCGCGCGGTCTGCACATACTTGGTGGCCACCTTCAGCCGCGCGCCCTGGCGCACCGCGGCGGCGTAGTCAAAGTCCCTGCGTACCGCGACCATCATCCGGCAGCGCGCGATGTTCAGGTCCAGCGGCTGGTACAGCCCCTCGCCGCCGTGCTCATCGAGCACATCCTTGCCCGCCACGCCGAGGTCGGCGCCGCCGAACTGGACATAGGTCGGCACGTCGGTGGCACGCACGATCAGCACGCGCACATTGCGGCGGTTGGTTTCGATGATCAGCTTGCGCGAACTTTCGGGGTTTTCGCGCACGACGATGCCCGCGGCTTTCAGCAGCGGCAGGGTTTCGTCGAAAATGCGCCCCTTGGAGAGCGCGATGGTAATCATGGTGCGGATCCCGAGACAAAAAATCCGGCGCCTGATGAGGTAACAGCAGGCATTCCGGAGTGCTTGAATTATAACGTATTGTCACTCAGCTCCGGCTGCAAAACCGGACGGCGGCGGTTCACGCCGGGGCGGCCAACAGTTAAACTGCGGGTTACACTGCGCACTCCGCAAAACACCGTTTCAAATACAGTCTCCCGCCCCCAAGTGAGCCCCTCCAACGTCGTCGAAATCCGCGATCTCGCCTTTGCCTACGGCAGCCACCAGATTTTCAAATCGGTGAACCTCGACATACCCAAAGGCAAGGTCATCGGCATCATGGGTGCCAGCGGCTGCGGCAAGACCACGCTGATGCAGCTGATCGGCGCGCAGCTGCGCCCTTCGCGCGGCACGGTGAAGGTGCTCGGCGAAGACATCCACAGCCTCGACCGTGATGCGCTGTACCGGTTGCGCCGGAAAATGGGCATGCAGTTCCAGCAGGGCGGACTGTTCACCGATCTCTCGGTGTTCGAAAACATCGCCTTCCAGATGCGCGAAAAGACCGACCTGCCCGAGGACATGATCAACGATCTGGTGCTGATGAAGTTGAATGCCGTCGGCCTGCGCGGCGCAGCGCAGCTGATGCCCTCGGAGTGTTCGGGCGGCATGGCGCGGCGTGTCGGCCTCGCCCGCGCGCTCGCGCTGGACCCCGACCTGATCATGTACGACGAGCCCTTCGCCGGCCTGGATCCGATTTCCTGCAATGTGGTGGGCAAGCTGATCCGGCGCCTGAACGACGCGCTGGGCGTGACCTCGATTGTGGTCTCGTACGATGCGCAGGAATCACTGCGCTGCATCGACTACGTGTACTTCCTCGCCGATGGCGTGGTGGTCGCGCAAGGCAGCACCGAAGATGTGAAGAACTCCGACGATCCCTTCGTCAAACAGTTCATCAAGGGCCTGCCCGACGGCCCGGTGCCCTTTCACTATCCGCAGGACACTTACGCCGCGGACCTCGAGCTTAAAGCATGATTTGTCAATAAAATCAATGGCTTATATGGATTCTGTCAGGGCCATTGCAAACTGGCTGAATTAAATCAGCGCTCGCGGCGGATGCGTGCGCCCAGCCGCGACAGTTTCTCCTCGATCCGTTCGTAGCCGCGATCCAGGTGGTAGATGCGCTCCACCGTGGTGGTGCCCTTTGCCACCAGCCCGGCGATGACCAGACTGGCGGAAGCACGCAGGTCGGTGGCCATCACCGTCGCGCCGTTTAATGCCGGCACGCCCTTGATCAGCGCGGTGTTGCCTTCAACCGCGATGTCGGCACCGAGGCGCTGCATTTCCTGCACGTGCATGAAGCGGTTTTCGAAAATGGTTTCGACGACGCGCGATGCGCCCTGCGCGACGCTGTTCAGCGCCATGAACTGCGCCTGCATGTCGGTGGGGAAGGCCGGATGCGGCGCGGTACGCACATTGACCGCCTTCAGCGCGCCATTGGCCTTGACGCGTATCCAGTCGGCGCCGCATTCGACCTGTGCCCCGGCCTCGCGCAGCTTGTCGAGCACCGCGTCCAGCGTGTCGGGGCGCGCGCCGGTGACTTTGACATCACCGCCGGTCGCCACCGCCGCCACCAGGAAGGTGCCGGTCTCGATGCGGTCGGGCATCACACTGTGGCGCGCGCCGTGCAGGCGTTCGACACCGTCGATAGTGATGACATCGCTGCCGGCACCGCTGATCTTCGCGCCCATCGCCGTCAGGCAGGCAGCAAGGTCGAGGATTTCGGGTTCGCGCGCGGCGTTTTCAATCACCGTCACACCATCGGCCAGCGCCGCCGCCATCATCAGGTTCTCGGTGCCGGTGACGGTGACAATATCCATGCAGATGCGCGCGCCCTTCAGGCGTGGCGCGCGGGCGATCATGTAACCCTGCGCCATCTCGATGGTCGCGCCCATCGCCTGCAACCCTTTTAAATGCTGGTCCACCGGCCGCAGGCCGATCGCGCAGCCGCCGGGCAGCGACACCCGCGCCTCGCCCAGGCGCGCCACCAGCGGTCCGAGCACCAGCACCGAGGCGCGCATGGTTTTCACCAGCTCGTACGGCGCCACCGGCTCGGTGATCTTCGTCGCGCGCAGTTCGACGCTGCCTTTTTCGTCAAGCGAAGTCGACACGCCCATCTGCATCAGCAGGTTGAGCATCGTCGACACATCGCGCAGGTGCGGCACGTTGTCGACGGTCAGCGCCTCTTCGGTGAGCAGCGCCGCGGTGAGTATCGGCAGCGCGGCGTTTTTCGCGCCGGAGATGGCGACGTCGCCCGAAAGGGGCACGCCGCCTTCGATGACCAGTTTGTCCATCAGCGGCTCATCCCTGCCATTGATCCGGCGTCAGGGTCTTCATCGACAACGCGTGGATTTCCTCGCGCATGCGCTCGCCGAGCGCGGCATACACCAGCTGGTGCTGGCGCACCTTGGGCAGTCCGGCAAAAGCCGCACTGACGATCACCGCTTCCCAGTGGTGGCCATCGCCGGCAACCTCGACATGCTTGCAGTCAAGGCCGGCGCGGATGGATTGTTCGATACTTTCGGGGGTAACCATGTCAGTGCCCTGTTTTATTGCCCGGGATCAATGCCGGAGTTTGTAGCCGCGTCCGAGGAGCCACAGCGTCAGCCATGATAAGGCGGCAAAGCTCGCGCCGACAATCGCCAGGCTCAGCGCCGGCGAGGTGTCGGATACGCCGAAAAAGCCGTAGCGGAAGCCGTCGATCATGTAGAACACGGGATTGAGGTGCGACACCAGCTGCCAGAACGGTGACAGCGACTGGATCGAGTAGAACACGCCGGAGAGGAAGGTCAGCGGCAGGATGATGAAGTTGGTGAAGGCGGCGAGCTGGTCAACCTTGTCGGACTGGATGCCGGCAACAATGCCCAGCGCCCCCATCACCGCGCTGCCGGCGACACCGAACATCAGCACCCACAGCGGATGCGCCAGCGGCAGGTCGATGAACCAGACCGTGGCCAGCAGCACGCCGGCGCCGACCACCACGCCACGCGCAACCGCGGCCAGCAGGTAGGCCATGAAAAATTCGCGGTGCGACAGCGGCGGCAGCAGCACAAACACGATGTTGCCCTGCATCTTCGACTGCATCAGGCTCGAGGATGCGTTGGCAAAGGCGTTCTGCAGCACCGACATCATCGTCAGCCCCGGGATCAGGAAGGTGCGGTAATCAATGCCCGGAAACACTTCGACGCGGCCGGACAGCGCATGGCCGAACACCATCAGGTAGAGCAGCGCGGTCAGCACCGGCGCCAGCACGGTCTG
>JAIENU010000138.1 GCA_019751125.1 Burkholderiales bacterium
GCAATGGATGCCAAAGTGAAACCGAAAAAAGCCGCCGCGGCTGCGGATGAGGACATCGGCCGCGATATCCGGCTTGAGCTGTTCCGCATGCAGCTTGAACTGCGGCTGTGCGAAAAGCGCGCCTACGACCTGTTCCTGCAGAACCTGATCAAGGGCACCAGCCACCTGTCGCTGGGGCAGGAGGCGATTGCTGCCGCTTTCGGCGTGGCGATGCGCCCCGATGACTATACCTTCTGCACCTACCGCGGCCACGCCCACACGCTGGCGCGCGGCGCCTCGATGAGCGGCGTGCTCGGCGAACTGATGGGGCGTGAATGCGGCCTCCTGGGCGGCAAGGGCGGCTCGATGCACCTGACGGATGTGTCCAAGGGCGCGATGGGTTCCTACGCGATCATCGGCGCGCATCTGCCGGTCGCGGCCGGTGCGGCGTGGAGCGCGCAGTACCGCGGCACCGAGCAGGTGTCGGTGTGTTTCTTCGGTGACGGCACCACCAACATCGGCGCCTTCCACGAGGCACTGAACTTTGCAGTGATCTGGAAGCTGCCGGTGATCTTTGTCTGCGAAAACAACCTCTACATGGAATACACGCCGATCAGCGCGGTGACCGCGGTGGAGCATCCGGCGGCTGACCGTGCCGGGGCATACAACCTGGAAAAGATCGTCGTCGACGGCAACGATGCCGACGCGGTGTACCGCACGGCAACGAAATACATTGATCGTGCGCGCAAGGGCGGCGGGCCGGCTCTGATCGAATGCATGACCTACCGCCATTCCGGCCATTCCCGCGCCGACCCGGCCAAGTACCGGCCCGAAGGCGAGCTGGAGAAGTGGCTCGAGCGCGATCCGATCAAGATCTACCGCGAGCGGTTGCTTGGCCTCGGCATTGTCGAGGCGACGCTGAAGGATATCGAGGACGACGTGATGAAACAGGTGAATGAAGCGACCGAGACGGCGAAGGCTTCGCCGCCGCCCTCGCTCGACGGCATCGAGCAGCATGTGTGGGCGGACGGGGGTGCAGCATGGCGGAACTGACCTATCGTGACGCCGTTGCGGCGGGCATTGCCCAGGAAATGGCGCGCGATGAGCGCGTGGTGTTCCTCGGCGAGGACATCGCCGCCGCGGGCGGCGTGTTCAAGGCCACGGTCGGCCTGCTCGACAAATTCGGCCCGAAGCGCGTGCGCGACACACCGATTTCGGAGCAGGCCATCCTCGGTGCGGCGATGGGTGCGGCAATGACCGGACTGCGGCCGATTGCCGAGATCATGTTCTCCGACTTCCTCGCGGTGTGCTGGGACATCGTCGCCAACGAGATCGCCAAGTCGCGCTACATGACCAACGGCCAGGTGCAGGTGCCGCTGGTGATCCGCACCGCCAACGGCGCGGGTTCACGCTTCGGCGCCCAGCATTCGCAGTCGGTGGAGAACTGGGCGATGATGATTCCCGGCATCAAGGTCGTCGCACCGGCGTTTCCGGCTGATGTGAAGGGCCTGATTGCCGCCGCGGTACGCGACGAGGATCCGGTGATCGTGTTCGAGCAGAAATCGCTGTACCCCATGAAGGGCGAAGTGCCCGATGGCGAGCTGGTCGACGAGCTGGGCAAGGCGCGGGTGCTGCGCCGGGGCAAGGACTGCACGATCGTCGCGCTGGCGCTGATGGTGCACCGCGCGCTGGCCGCCGCGGAAATCCTCGAAAAGGAACACGGCATTTCCTGCACGGTGGTCGATGTGCGCTCGCTGGTGCCTCTCGACACCATGACCATCCTCGCCGAAGTCGCTGCAACCGGCCGGCTGGTCACCATCGAGGAGAATCCGCGCCTCTGTGGCTGGGGCGCGGAAATCGCATCGATCATCGCCGATGAATGTTTCTGGGAACTCGACGGCCCGATCATCCGCATCACCACACCGCACATCCCGCTGCCTTCGGCCGACCGGCTGGAAGATGCGACGATTCCCTCGGTCGAGCGCATCGTGCGCGAGATCGTGCAGAAGATCGACTGACGGGGGCTGAGGATGAACATCATCATGCCGCAGCTCGGCGAGACCGTTGCCGAGGGCACCGTCACCAAGTGGTACAAGAAAGTCGGGGACAGCGTGAAAGCCGACGAGACGCTGTTCGATGTCGAAACCGATAAGGTCAGCACCGAAATTCCGTCGCCGGTGGCTGGCGTCATCGCCGAGATCGTGGTGACTGAAGGCGTGGTGGCCAAGGTCGGCGCCACGCTGGCGGTGATCCGCGAAGCCGGTGATGGCAAAGCGGCGGCACCGGTCGCTTCTGCGGCCGCAGTGAAACCCGCGGCAGCGGTTCCGGCTGTGGCCCCCGCGGCTGCGGTCGAGGCGCCGCGACGCTCGCGAGTGGATCCTGCGGAACGGTTGTCGCCAGTGGTGCGCCGACTGATTGCCGAGCACAGCCTCAATCCCGCCGAAATCCCCGGTACCGGCCGCGATGGCCGCATCACCCGCGAGGATGTCACCGCGTTCATCGCCAACCGTGGTGCCAGGCCCGCAAGCGCGGCATCTGCGGCACGCACGATGCCGGCACCGGCAGCAGTGCAGGCCGGTCAGATGGTCGCCTTTAATGCCATACGCAAACGTGTCGCCGAGAACACCGCGAAGTCCTGGCAGGCCGCGCCGCATGTGCTGCAGCTGGTCGAGGCCGATTTCCTGAAGGTCGATCAGGCGCGTGCTGCGCATGGCAAGGCTTGGAAGGCGCGCGAGGGTTTTTCGCTGACCTACCTGCCGTTCATCGTGCGTGCGGTGTCGATCGCGCTCGGCAAATTTCCCAAGCTCAACGCCAGCCTGTCTGGCGACGGGCTCGCGTTGCATCGCCGGATCAACATCGGCATCGCGGTGGACCTCAATTTCGACGGGCTGGTGGTGCCGGTGCTGAAAGACGTGCCGGCGAAGTCGCTGCCACAGATCGCCCGCGAGATCAACGACCTCGCGACGCGGGCGCGTGCCGGCAAGCTGCGTCCCGATGAAATGACCGAGGGCACCTACACCATCACCAACAACGGCGCCTTCGGCACGGTGATCACCGCGCCGATCATCAACCAGCCGCAGGTGGCGATCCTCTCGGCCGACGGCATCCGCAAGAAGCCGGTGGTGGTGGAAAGCGAAGGCGGCGATTCCATCGCCATCCGCCCGGTCGGCGTGCTGGCGCAGAGCTTCGACCACCGCGCGGTGGATGGCTCGTATTCGGGCGCCTTCCTCGCCGAAGTGAAAAACGCAATCGAATCCCGCAACTGGGTGCAGGCGCTGGAGGCCTGAATCCCGCAACCCTCAATCTCAAGGAATCATCACCATGGCAGACATGAAAAAACACAAACTCGGCTGGATCGGCATCGGACGCATGGGCTACGCGATGGCGGAGCGCCTGGCCAAGGCCGGCTGCGACATCACCGTGTGGAACCGCACGAAGTCCAAGGCCGAGCCGCTGGCGAAGTCCGGCGCCAAGGTTGCCGACAACCTGACCGATCTGGCCGGCTGCGACATCGTGTTCACGATGGTATCGACCGGCAAGGATGTGAAAGAGGTTTTGTTCGGACCGAACGGCGTCATGTCCAAGGGCGGCAAGCCGAAGATCATCGTCGACAGCACCTCGATCTCGCTGGAGGAATCCGCCGAGATCCGCGCCAAGCTTGGTGAGAAGGGCATCCAGCTGCTGGCTTCACCGGTGTCGGGCAACGCCAAGGTGATCAAGGCCGGCAAGCTGACCGTGGTGGCCTCCGGCCCGCAGGATGCCTTCGACGCGGTGAGCCCGTACCTCGAGGCGATCGGCCGCGGCGTGTCCTACGTCGGCGACGGCGAGCTGTCGCGCATCGCCAAGATCTGCCACAACGTGATGCTCGGCGTGGTGATCCAGAACCTGTGCGAGATCACCGTGCTCGCCGAGAAGACCGGCATGAAGCGCCACGCCTTCCTCGATTTCCTGAACAAGAGCGTGATGGGTTCGATGTTCACCGCCTACAAGACGCCGGCATTGGCCAACCTCGATTTTCATGTCACCTTCACCCCGGAGCTGCTGCGCAAGGACATCGATCTCGGGCTGGCCGCCGGGCGCACCTACGGCGTGCCGATGCCGACCACCAGCGTCACCCGCGACATGGTCCAAACCCTGATCGGGAACGGCTATGATCAGGACTTCTCGCAGCTTCTGCTGCTGCAGGCCAAGGCCTCCGGCGTGGAGTTGAAATCCGAGAATGTCGATATCGGCGACGGGCTCTGATCCCTGCGCCGAAAGGAGGAGAAAAATAATGAATAAAATCAATGGATTATTTGTTGTCCTGGGGCTGGCGCTGGCCGCCCCGCTGCAGGCTGCAGATTTCCCCACCAAACCGGTGCGTTTCATCGTCGCTTTCCCGCCGGGCAGCGCCACCGACATCGTCGGCCGGCTCTATACCCAGAAGTGGACCGAGATGTGGGGGCAGCAGGTGATCGCCGACAACCGGCCCGGTGCCGGCGGTTCGATTGCCGCAGCCATCGCTGCCAAGGCCACCCCGGACGGCTACACGCTGCTGATGCACTCCTCGGGCCACACGGTGAATCCCTCGCTGTATGCCAAGCTGCCTTTCGACACGCTGAAGGATTTTGTCGATATCGGTCCGCTGGCACAGCAACCTAACGTGATGGTCACCCATCCCAGCTCGCCGTACAACACCGTGCAGGATGTGCTGAAGGCTGCTGCGGCAAAACCCGGTGCGCTCAATTTTGCTTCGGCCGGGGTTGGCAGCGGCACCCACCTGAACCTGGAAAAACTCAAGCTGATGGCCAAGGTCAACATGACCCATGTGCCGTACAAGGGTTCGGCCGAGGCGCTGGGTGATGTGGTCGGCGGACGTGTCGATTTCTATTTCGCACCGGTATCGACGATGCAGGCGCAGATGCAGGCCGGCAAGATCCGCGCGATCGCGGTGAGCACGATCAAGCGCAGCAGCGTGCTGCCGAATGTGCCGACCATCGCCGAATCCGGCGTGCCGGGTTTCGACTTCTCGCTTTGGTTTGGCATCTGGGCGCCGACCGGCGTGCCGGCGCCGGTGATCAGCAAGATCGCCACTTCGATCAAGGCCGCGGGCAACGATCCGGCGGTCAAGGCCAAGCTGGCCGGACTCGGCAACGAGCCGATGGACATGACGCCGGCGCAGTTTGCCAAGTTCGTGCGTGATGAAATTGCCACCGGCGCCACGGTGCTGCAGGCGGCGGGCATCAAGCCACAGTAATCATTACCGTCATGGCATCGCGGGCGGTCCTGATAGCGGGGCCGCCCGTTTTTTTGGTATCGGTCACAACATGCATCCGCTGAACATCGAGCCCCGCCTCCAGTCCATCCTGCAGCAGGAATACCCGCGGTTTTCCGATGCGGAATACACGCGTCGCCATGCGGCATTGGCCGCGGTGATGGACAAACACCGCTGCGACCATCTGCTGGTGGTGACCGACCACCGCGCCGGCAATGCGCCGCAGTGGGTCACCGGCTGGCCGGGCACGGCCGAGGCCTATGTCATTTTCCGTCCCGGCGAGCGCATGGTGATGCACATGGAATGGCATAACCATGTGCCGCTGGCACGCCGGCTGGCGCGGGATGTCGAGGTGCGCTGGGGTGAGCAGCGCGGCATCGTGCTGACCGTGGATGAATTGAAGCGACGCGGCGCGAAGCGCATCGGCGTGATCGGTCCGCTGGTGGTCGGCAAGTACCGTCAGCTCGAGGCGGTTTTTGATGTGGTGGCGCTGGATGGCGAATACACGCAACTGCGCATGCGCAAGTCTGCGGAGGAACTCGACTGGCTGCGCATCGGTGCCGCGTTGTCCGATGCCGGCATGCGCGCGCTGGTTGCCGGCACCCGGCCCGGGCTGGACGAGCGTGAACTGGCTGCGCTGGTCGAGGCGGCCTATATCGGCCTCGGCGGCACGACGATGATCCATTACATCGGCGTCACTGCGATGGATGCGCCGCAGCGCCATGTGCCGCCGCAGTACGCCTCCACCCGCAAGGTGCGGGCGGGCGACATCGTCACCTGCGAGCTGTCGGCATACTGGTGGGACTATCCCGGCCAGATCCTGCGTTCCTTCACCGTCGAGGCCGATGCGACGCCGCGTTACCGCGAACTGTATGCGGTAGCCGAGGCGACCTTCGATGCGGTGAAGGCGGTGCTGCGCCACGGCACGAAGATGGCGGAAATCCTTGAAGCCACCGCGCTGATCGAGCGTAGCGGATACACCATCTGCGATGACCTGGTGCATGGCTTTGGCGGTGGTTATTTCCAGCCGATCATCGGCAGCAAAAGCCGCATGGCCGGCAAGTTGCCGGAAATGACGCTTGAGGAAAACATGACCGTGGTGGTGCAGCCCAATCCGGTGACCACCGAGGCTGACGAATCCATCCGCTCCGGCGTGCAGGTGGGCGAGCTGCTGCGCATCACCCGCGACGGCTGCGAAACACTGCATCGCCTGCCGCGCGGGTTGTTCCGGGCGGGGCAGATTATTTAATAAAAAACAA
>JAIENU010000099.1 GCA_019751125.1 Burkholderiales bacterium
CAGGTGCTGTTGGCGAGAATCATCAGTTCGGCAACGGCCTGGTCTATCGGCGTGCCGCGCTGACGGCGTGTGATGCTCACACGGCCGTCGCTGACACGGAACACAAACTCCGGCCGGTCTTCCCCGCGCGGAGCATCCCCCTTGCGCGCCACCAGGCGCTGCCCGGAAAACTGCCACAGCCAGGCCAGTGCCTCGCCCTGCGGATGGTCAATCGCGCCGCGCGCCAGCGTTGCGGCGTTGAATACCGGCTCAAGCTGGTCATGGCGCAGGTTGTCGGCGATGTGCACGCGCTCAAGGCGTGTCTCGTGGCCCAGCAGCGTGAAATCGGGTGCCACATCAAAATAAATCGACAGCGCCGGACAGTTACGGCCGGCGGCCAGCGTGTACGCCGCGACCGCGGTGTCGGGCAGCATGGTGATCTTGCCGCCGGGGAAATACACCGTGGACAGCCGGTCGCGCGCCACGGCTTCCAGCGCCGAGTCCAGCGTAATGCCCAGGGCAGGTGCGGCGATGTGGATGCCCAGCCGGCGGTTGCCGCCGGGCAGGGTCTGCAGCGAAAAAGCGTCGTCGATCTCGGTGGTTTCGGCGTCATCGATGCTGTAAGCCGGCGCCTCGGCCAGTGGCAGTTCTCCCGGTGCCGCCGGCAGGGGCAGTTCGGGGAACCCCGCGCCCTTTGGAAAATGCTCGAACAGGAAACGGTTCAGGTGGTACTGCTCAAGGTCGGGCAGCGCGCCGCAGCGTTCGAGCAGGCGCACCGGACTCACCTTCGCGGCATCGGCCGCCTCTTCCAGCGCCTTCCACTCGATGCCGTTCTTGTCCGGCTTGTAGAGCAGCTGGTCCAGCATCGGCAGAAAGGCCTCGGGCATCCGGCCTGCCGCCAGTTCGGCAATATGCGCATCCTTGGCCAGTGCCTGCAGCCGCTTGCGCTCGACGCTGGCCAGCGCCGCCTTCAGTGATTCCTCGGGCGCCGCCTTGTAACGGCCGCGGCCTTTTTTGTAGAAGTACATCGGCGCGCCGTGCAGGCGCATCAGCACCGCCGCAGACTCCACCGCCGAAGGTGCATGGCCGTAATACTCGGCCGCCAGCCCTTCGTAACCGAATTCATCGGCGCCGCAGCACTGCCACAGGAAATCGATGTCAATGGCCTCGGCCTCGCGCTGCGCCTCGGGCATGAACGCCGTATGCGCGGGCGAAGTGAAGCGCAGCAGCACCGCCGAGGCTTTCACCTTCGAGCGTTTGCCATGCGGCGCCTCGACCTGCAGCGAAGTGTCATGGTCGGCCAAGACAGCGCCGACCTTGAATTCGCCGTTTTCTTCGTAAAAAACGTTTGTCGACACGGGATGCGGTGCGGCACGCAGAGGGCATGCCGCAGGGGTGTACAGGGCCGCGAATTATACGCGTCCGCGCTGCCAGAACGTGACGGTGGTTTCCAGATATGCGGCGAAATCGCGAAAGCCGTGATCACTGCCCGGCACCACGATCTGTTCGCAGCCGGCGTAGCGCTCGACCCCGGCCCGGTAATCCAGCACCTCGTCGCCGGTCGCGGTGATCAGCAGGTAACGCGACGGGGTGATGGCATCGACCTCCAGCGCATGCAGCTCGGCGATATGCTGCGGCGTCAGTTCGTAGGCCTCACCGGTGTAAAGGTTCTTCTGCGGCCCGAGATGCGCGGCGAGCAGTTCATAAGGCCGCACCGCGGGATTGACCAGCACCGCGCGCACACCGAGATGTTCGGCCAGCCAGGTCGAATAAAAACCGCCCAGCGAGGAACCGACCAGCGTCACTGACTTGGGATCGCGGCCCTCAAGCAGTCCACGCAACAACGCAATCGCCTGCGCCGGCCGGTGCGGCAGTTCGGGGCAGGCATATTGATCCGCCAACCCCAGCTTCGCCATGCGTTCGCGCAGCAGGCCGGCTTTGTAGGACAGCGCGGAGCTGTTGAAACCGTGGATGTAAATCAGCACTAGTATAAAAAGTATTATTCAAACCCAATCCAGATAACACCGAACTCATATCCGGAATACAGATATAGCGCCATTCCCAAAACAAAGAAAGCCAGCCTGACCCCCGAAGAATCACTCGGCAATACAATTGGCCCTGTAAAAATTGTTAATTTAAAAATAAACGCATGCATAAAGTGTCCACCCCAAAGCATCAATACAAAAAACGCCGTCAACTTTCCCTCTAGCCCTTCAGAATTAAAAAGGAAAATCGGAAAAATCAGCAATGGCAAGACATAACAAAAGCCGTAACCAATATGAATTTCTTCATTGATACGGCCTTAATAAATGCACTTTAAACGCACGGTTTTATATTAATTAATCAGGTCGCTAGTTCCAGATCGCCCCTAGATGTTTCAAGCCAGCCCCGAAGCTATCCCGTTGCTTTATGCGCTGAAATCTGCCGCGCCAGTTGCAACAGCAACGCATCATTGCCGCGTCCTGCCGCCAGCGACAATCCCAGCGGACAGCCATTGAGTGTGGCCAGCGGCAGCGAGACCTGCGGCAGGCCAGCGTGGCCGGCGATGCAGAGCAGGCTCATTGCGCGGGTACGAAAATCATCGAGTTGTGCCGGCGGTGTGTTCAGCAGCGGTGCAATGTCGGGCACAGTGGGCAGCACCAGCACCGCATTGCCGGACAACAGCTGATCCATGCGCGCACGGACCGCGTCGCGCACACGCTGCGCGGCGGCAATGTCTTCGGTGGCAATGGTCATCACCCATTGCATGCGTTCACGCACGCCGGGACCGAGTTTTGGCTGTGCCTGCTTCACCCAGGGGCCGAGGGTGTCGCGGATTTCCGCACCCTGCAGCACACGAAAAGCCTGGAACCAGCCACCAAGGCCGGATTCACTGACCGTTACCTCACGCGAAGGACCAAGCACGCGTCGCACCCGGTCCAGGGCCGGTTGTAATGCCGCACGTGCAGCGTCATCCAGCAATGCGAAGGCATCGACAGCATGCAACGCACCACCAACAGCAGGTGCCGCCGCATCGCCGAGCAGCACTCGGCCGACCTTTTCGAGCAGGGCCGCGTCGCGCGCAAACCAGCCCGCCGTATCGAAGCTCGGCGCCAGCGCACAGGCGCCTTGCAGGGACACCCGGCCATGGGTCGGACGGATGCCGTAGATGCCGCAGAAACTCGCTGGCGCGCGCACCGAGCCGCCGGTGTCACTGCCCAGCGCAAAATCAACCAGCCCGCCCGCGGTCGCCGCCGCAGAGCCGCTGGAAGAACCGCCGGGAATACGTCCCGGCGCATTGACATTGACCGGCGTGCCGTAATGCGCGTTCTCGCCGTTGAGGCTGTAGGTCAGTTCATCGGTCTGGGTTTTGCCCGGCATGTCGGCACCGGCAGCCAGCAGCGCAGCAACGGTCGCCGCCGTGTCCTTCGCCGCATCATGCGTCGCCAGCCAGTCGGGGCTGCCAAAACCGGTCTTGTGGCCGGCGATGTCGTAGATGTCCTTGACGCCGAAAGTCAGCCCCGAAAGCGGGCCGCGGCCACTGCCTTTCACCGCGACATGGGTGTGGCGGCAAAAAGCGCCGAGTTCGTCATCCGGAATCTTCGCCATCATTTAACCCCTGATTTCAACCTCAGCCTGCAAGTTTTTCCAGCAACCTTGCGTGGATGCCGCCGAAGCCGCCGTTGCTCATCACCAGCACATGGTCGCCGGGTTTTGCTTCGCCAACAATCGCGGCGACCAGTGCATCAAGCTCCTGATGCACCGCAGCCTTCGCACCCAGCGGTGCCAGCGCTTCGGCCGCATCCCAGCCGAGGCCGCCGCTGTAGCAGTACACCCGGTCGGCATCCTGCAGACTGCCCGGCAGCGCGGCCTTCATCACGCCAAGCTTCATCGTGTTCGAACGCGGCTCGATCACCGCGAGAATGCGCGCTGCGCCGGCCTTGCGCCGCAGTCCGGCAATCGTGGTATCGATAGCCGTGGGGTGATGGGCAAAATCATCATAGACCGTGACACCCCGCACCGTGCCGCGGACTTCCATGCGCCGGCGCACGTTCCTGAACTGGCCCAGCGCATCGACTGCACCGGCCACCGGCACGCCGGCGTGGCGTGCGGCGGCGATCGCCGCCAGCGCATTCATGCGGTTGTGCGCGCCAAGCAGCTCCCACAATACATGGCCGCGTGATGCGCCCTGGTGAAACACCTCAAACGCGCCGCTGTCCACGGGTTCACCGGCCTGCCACTCACCATCACCGCCGAAATGCTGCACCGGCGTCCAGGCACCGCGCTGGAGCACACGCCCGAGCGCAGCCTCCGCGCCGTTGGCGACGATCAGGCCGTTCGCGGGGATGGTGCGCACCAGGTGATGGAACTGGGTCTCGATCGCGGCGAGGTCGGGAAAAATGTCGGCGTGGTCGTATTCGAGGTTGTTCAGCACCGCGGTGCGCGGTGCGTAGTGCACGAACTTCGAGCGCTTGTCGAAAAACGCGGTGTCGTACTCGTCGGCCTCGATCACGAAGAACGGGGTTTCAGTGAGCCGCGCCGACACGCCGAAATTCTGCGGCACGCCACCGATCAGGAAGCCGGGATTCATGCCGGCATGCTCGAGTATCCACGCCAGCATCGAACTGGTGGTGGTCTTGCCGTGGGTGCCGGCCACCGCAAGCACCCAGCGCCCCTGCAACACATTTTCGCGCAGCCACTGCGGACCCGAGACATAGGGCAGGCCGCGCTCGAGGATCGCCTCCATCAGCGGATTGCCGCGCGACACCACATTGCCGATCACGAAGACGTCAGGATTGAGTTCGAGCTGCTCGGGCTTGAAACCCTCGATCAGCTCGATGCCCTGGGCTTCGAGCTGGGTGCTCATCGGCGGATAGACGTTGGCGTCGCAGCCGGTGACCTTGTGGCCGGCCTCGCGCGCAAGCACCGCAAGCCCGCCCATGAAAGTGCCGCAAATGCCGAGAATGTGGATGTGCATGATGGGGGGCGAGGATAGCAGAGAGCAGGACTGAGGACTGAGGAGCGAGGATTGAGAAAATCGTAAAGCCCTACTCACCCCTCACCACTCAATCCTCAATCCTCAATCCTGACCCCTCATGCCTTGAAGATGAAATAGACCGCGCCGACCAGGCACAGCCCCGCATACAGGTAATTCATTTTCAGGCCCTGCCCCATGTAGAGCACGGCGAAAGGCACAAACACCGACAGCGTGATCACTTCCTGCAGGATCTTCAGCTGGCCGAGGCTCAGCGTGGTGTAACCGATGCGGTTGGCCGGCACCTGCAACAGGTATTCAAACAGCGCGATACCCCAGGACACAAAGGCCGCGATCCACCATGGCGAACTGTTGAGGTGCTTCAGGTGGCCGTACCAGGCGAAGGTCATGAACACATTGGAGGCCGTCAGCAGCAGCACCGTGGTCAGCAGCGGCGGCCACGCAGTCAGATTGAACATGGGCAAGCCTTTGTTTTGAATATGAAATTTTCAGCGCCTGATTGTAGCGAAACTGCCACTGAATATAATCGGGCGATGCCACCCGAACGACCTGCCGAGGTTCCGCTGATGGTGATCACCGGCCTGGATGCCGCGGCAAAAGCACGCGTCGCGGTGGCGGTGATGCGCCGGGACAGCACTGGCTGGGCGCTGCTCGATAACGACGGCGGAGCGGCCGCCACGGCCGTCAGCGGACTTGCGTTGCCCGTGGAACAGAGCAGCGGCTGCGCCTGCTGCACCGGACAGGTCATGCTGCATGCCGCACTGGTACGGTTGCTGCGCAGTCACCGGCCACAACGATTATTGCTGCTCGCCGCGGCGGCTGCCGAGCCGGAGGCGTTGCGCCGCGCGCTGGCCCAGGGCAGCGCAATGCGGGCCTGGCGTGTGGTTCAGCAACTTTGCGTTTTTGACGAGCGTCTCTTTGCAGCGACAGGCCCGGAGCCACGCGCATTGTGGCAGGCGCAATGTGACGCCGCGGATGCGATCATCCACTGCGGCAATGACACGACCTTGACGGAAATTGATGCTCAGATTGCAGCGCTGGCCCCGATACCCACGTCCGCCTCTTCATCAAAGGCCAGTTCACGGCGGATCGTGTCGTAACGCCTCATCAGGTCGGCGCTGTCTCTGCCGCCGAGATTGAGCACGGCATAACGATGGCTGCCCAGCCATTTCATTTCGCGGGCCAGGCTGGCGCCGCGCTTCAGGTACAACATCAACCGCGCATCGGGATGACGCCGGTGCAGCGCATCAAGCTGCGCCGCGCTCGGTATACGCGCGGGCGCGCGGCCATCGAAACGGCGCATCACAAAACTCGCGGCAGCGCCGAATTCGCCGGCACCCTCGCTCACCCGCGGTGTTACACCCACGGCCAGGTCGAGCAGCACACGGTAGGGATCACAACCATCGACACGGCGGTAGAGATTGACGATCTGCGAAGCCATGCGCGGATTGACTTCGATCACCGACAACCGCCCGCTTGCCGGATCCAGCATCAGCTCCACATTAAGAGCGCCTAACAAAATGAAGCTTGTACTTTGTTGAAGGATTTTGTACGTTGAGGCATTGCGTAACCGAGAGGGAAC
>JAIENU010000182.1 GCA_019751125.1 Burkholderiales bacterium
CAGATGGAGCAGATCAAGGAAAGCCTCGCGCAGACCAAGCTGCAGTTCGACAAGGCCTATGACGAGAAGAAGAAAAAGCTCACCAGCGGCGATGAACTGCCGCCCGGCGTGCAGAAGATGGTCAAGGTCTATCTGGCCGTCAAGCGCCAGCTGCAGCCCGGCGACAAGATGGCCGGCCGCCACGGCAACAAGGGCGTGATCTCGAAAATCACCCCGGTGGAAGACATGCCGCACATGGCCGATGGCACCCCCGTCGACATCGTTCTCAATCCGCTCGGCGTGCCGTCGCGGATGAACGTCGGCCAGATCCTGGAAACCCACCTCGGTTGGGCGGCCAAGGGCCTGGGCCTGCGTATCGGCGAGATGATCAAGGCGCAGGCTAAGGTCGCTGAAGTGCGCAAGATGCTGGAAAAGGTCTACAACACCAACGGCAAGCCGGTCGATCTCGACACGCTGAAGGACGAGGAAGTCATCGAGCTGGCGACGAACCTGCGCAAGGGTGTGCCCTTCGCAACGCCGGTATTCGACGGCGCGACCGAGGTCGAGATCAAGCAGATGCTGGATCTGGCCTATCCCTCGGATGATGCGCACACGAAGAAGCTCGGCTTCAACCCGAGCAAGACCCAGGTCACGCTGTATGACGGACGCACCGGCGATGCCTTCGAGCGTCAGGTCACCGTCGGCTACATGCACATGCTGAAGCTGCACCACCTGGTCGACGACAAGATGCACGCTCGTTCGACCGGCCCGTACAGCCTGGTGACCCAGCAGCCGCTGGGCGGCAAGGCGCAGTTCGGCGGCCAGCGTTTCGGCGAGATGGAGGTCTGGGCGCTGGAGGCCTACGGCGCGGCCTATGTGCTGCAGGAGATGCTGACGGTGAAGTCGGACGACACCGAAGGCCGGCGCAAGGTCTACGAATCCATCGTCAAGGGCGACCATCGCATCGAGGCCGGCATGCCGGAATCGTTCAACGTGCTGGTCAAGGAAATCCGCTCGCTGGCGATCGACATCGACCTCGACCACAACCGGTATTGACGCGATAACCCGGCGGCTTGTCCGCCGGGCGCAGCAAAACACGCCGCACAGGACAGCGCAGTACAGACAGATTTTCTAGGAGTTTGCGATGAAAGCACTGCTTGATTTGTTCAAACAGGTTACGCAGGAAGAGGAATTCGACGCGATCAAGATCGGGCTTGCCTCGCCCGAGAAGATCCGTTCGTGGTCGTACGGCGAAGTCAAGAAGCCGGAAACCATCAACTACCGCACGTTCAAGCCGGAACGTGATGGCCTGTTCTGCGCGAAGATTTTCGGGCCGACCAAGGACTACGAGTGCCTGTGCGGCAAGTACAAGCGCCTGAAACATCGCGGCGTGATCTGCGAGAAATGCGGCGTTGAAGTGACCCTGTCCAAAGTGCGCCGCGAGCGCATGGGCCACATCGAGCTGGCGAGCCCGGTTGCCCACATCTGGTTCCTGAAATCGCTGCCGTCGCGCCTGGGCATGGTGCTCGACATGACGCTGCGCGATATCGAGCGCGTTCTCTATTTTGAAGCCTATGTCGTGACCGATCCCGGCATGACCCCGCTGAAACGCTGCCAGCTGATGACCGAGGACGATTACCTCGCCAAGGTCGAGGAATTCGGCGACGATTTCAACGCCTCGATGGGCGCCGAGGGTGTGCGCGCGCTGCTGCGCAGCCTGGATCTCGGCCGCGAGATCGAGACGCTGCGCGCCGACCTCGAGGCCACCAGCTCCGAGACCAAGATCAAGAAAATCGCCAAGCGCCTGAAGGTGCTTGAGGCCTTCCAGAAGTCCGGCATCAAGCCCGACTGGATGGTGATGGAAGTCCTGCCGGTGCTGCCGCCGGAGCTGCGTCCGCTGGTGCCGCTGGATGGCGGTCGTTTCGCGACCTCCGACCTGAATGACCTGTATCGCCGCGTCATCAACCGCAACAACCGCCTGAAGCGCCTGCTCGAGCTGAAAGCGCCGGAAATCATCGTGCGCAACGAGAAGCGCATGCTGCAGGAGGCGGTGGACTCGCTGCTCGACAACGGCCGTCGCGGCAAGGCGATGACCGGCGCCAACAAGCGCCCGCTGAAGTCGCTCGCCGACATGATCAAGGGCAAGGGCGGCCGTTTCCGCCAAAACCTGCTGGGCAAGCGCGTTGACTACTCGGGCCGTTCGGTCATCGTGGTCGGCCCGCAGCTCAAGCTGCACCAGTGCGGCCTGCCGAAGAAGATGGCGCTTGAACTGTTCAAGCCCTTCATTTTCAACAAGCTCGAAGTCATGGGCCTGGCGACCACGATCAAGGCTGCGAAACGCATGGTCGAAAGCGAAGAGCCGATTGTCTGGGACATCCTCGAAGAGGTGATCCGCGAGCATCCGGTGATGCTGAACCGTGCGCCGACTCTGCACCGCCTCGGCATCCAGGCTTTCGAGCCGGTGCTGATCGAAGGCAAGGCGATCCAGCTGCACCCGCTGGTTTGCGCGGCGTTCAATGCCGACTTCGACGGCGACCAGATGGCCGTGCACGTGCCGCTGTCGCTGGAAGCGCAGATGGAAGCGCGCACGCTGATGCTGTCGTCGAACAACGTCCTGTCCCCCGCCAACGGTGATCCGATCATCGTGCCGTCGCAGGACATCGTGCTCGGCCTGTACTACATCACCCGTGAGAAACAGGGTGCCAAGGGCGAGGACTCGGCGTTCATCAACGTCGCCGAGGCGTCGCGTGCCTACGAGACCGGCCAGGTCGAAATCAGCGCCCGCATCCATGTGCGGATCCGCGAAATCGAACTCGACGAGAACGGCAACAAACGCGAGAAGCTGACCCGCTACCAGACCACGGTCGGCCGTGCGCTGCTGTCGGAAATCCTGCCGGTGGGCCTGCCTTTTGAGTTCATCAACAAGGCGCTGAAGAAAAAGGAAATCTCGAAGATCATCAATGCCAGCTTCCGCCGTTGCGGCCTGCGCGAAACGGTGATCTTTGCCGACCGCCTGATGTACGGCGGGTTCTCGATGGCGACGCGCGCCGGTCTGTCGATTGCGGTTGACGACATGCTGGTGCCGAAGCAGAAGGACGTCATCATCGGCGAAGCCGAAAAAGAGGTTCAGGAGATCGAGAAGCAGTACACCTCGGGCCTGGTGACCCAGGGTGAGCGCTATAACAAGGTTGTCGATATCTGGGGCCGTGCCGGTGACCTCGTTGCCAAGGCGATGATGGAACAGCTCGGTGTCGAGCCCGTCACTGAATGGGACGCCAAGGCACGCGAATGGAAGCCGCGCCTGGACAAGAAGGGCCAGCCGGTGATGCAGGAGTCGTTCAACTCGATTTACATGATGGCCGACTCCGGCGCCCGCGGTTCTGCGGCGCAGATTCGCCAGCTGGCCGGCATGCGCGGCCTGATGGCCAAGCCGGACGGTTCGATCATCGAAACCCCGATCACCGCAAACTTCCGCGAAGGCCTGAACGTTCTGCAGTACTTCATCTCGACCCACGGCGCACGCAAGGGCCTGGCCGATACCGCGCTGAAAACCGCAAACTCGGGTTATCTGACGCGACGCCTGGTCGATGTCACCCAGGATCTGGTGGTGACCGGCGAGGATTGCGGCACCGAGCAGGGTGTGGTGATGAAGGCGCTGATCGAGGGTGGCGAGGTGGTCGAAAGCCTGCGCGAGCGCATTCTCGGCCGCGTCGTGGCTGCCGATGTTGTCAATCCCGAGAGTGGTGCGACGGTATTCGAAGCCAATACGCTGCTTGACGAAGATGTCGTCGACCAGATCGAGGCCCTGGGCATTGACGAGGTCAAGGTCCGCACCCCGCTGACCTGCGAGACCCGCTACGGCCTGTGCACACGCTGCTACGGCCGTGACCTCGGCCGCGGTTCGGTGGTCAACGTCGGTGAAGCGGTGGGCGTGATCGCCGCGCAGTCGATCGGTGAGCCCGGCACGCAGCTGACGATGCGTACTTTCCACATCGGTGGTGCTGCTTCGCGTACTGCCGTGGTCAGCCAGGTGGAAAGCAAATCGGCAGGCGTGGTCCGGTACTCGGCCGGCATGCGCTATGTATCGAACACCCGCGGCGAGCTGGTCGCCATTTCGCGTAACGGCGAGATCGTCATTCACGACGAGTCGAATCGCGAACGTGAGCGCCACAAGGTGCCCTACGGCGCCCTGCTGTCGGCGCGTGACGGCGAAACCGTCAAGCCCGGCCATGTGCTTGCCACCTGGGATCCGCACACCCGTCCGATCATTACGGAGTATGCGGGCCGCATCAAGTTCGAAAACGTTGAAGAGGGCGTCACCGTCGCCAAGCAGATCGACGAGGTGACCGGCCTGTCAACGCTGGTGGTGGTTGATCCGAAGCGCCGCGGTACTTCGCAGGCCAAGGGTCTGCGTCCGCAGGTGAAACTGCTCGACGCGAACAGCCAGGAAATCAAGATCGCCGGTTCAGACCAGCCGGTAAACATCACCTTTCAGATCGGCTGCATTATCACCGTTCGTGACGGCCAGGAAGTCGGCGTCGGCGAGGTGCTGGCGCGGATCCCTCAGGAAACATCGAAGACCCGCGACATTACCGGCGGTCTGCCGCGCGTGGCCGAGTTGTTCGAGGCGCGTTCGCCGAAAGATGCCGGCATGCTGGCCGAAGTTACCGGCACCGTGTCGTTCGGCAAGGACACCAAGGGCAAGCAGCGCCTGGTGATTACCGACCTCGAGGGTGTTGCCCACGAGTTCCTGATCGCCAAGGACAAGCACGTGATGGCGCACGACGGCCAGGTGGTGAACCGTGGCGAGAGCATCGTCGACGGCCCGGCTGATCCGCACGACATCCTGCGCCTGCTCGGCGTTGAAGCCCTGGCGCGCTACATCTGCAACGAGGTTCAGGACGTTTATCGTCTGCAGGGCGTGAAGATCAATGACAAGCACATCGAAGTGATCGTGCGCCAGATGCTGCGCCGGGTGCTGATCGTTGATGCGGGTGACACCCGTTTCATCACTGGCGAGCAGGTTGAGCGTGCAGAGGTGCTTGAGGAGAACGAACGCATCGAGGCCGAAGGCAAGAGGCCCGCGCAGTACGAGCATGTGCTGCTGGGTATCACCAAGGCTTCGCTGTCCACCGACTCCTTCATTTCGGCGGCTTCGTTCCAGGAGACCACCCGGGTGCTTACCGAGGCGGCAATCATGGGCAAGCGCGACGAGCTGCGTGGCCTGAAGGAGAACGTCATCGTTGGCCGCCTGATCCCGGCGGGCACCGGTCTCGCCTATCACCGGGTCCGTCGCAAGCAGGTGGCCCAGGCCGAGCTCGAACAGGCTGCAGCGGAGGCCGAAGCGGCTGCCGCCGCAGCGGCAGCAACCGAGGCTGGTGGCGAAGAGCAGGTGGCTTGACAGAAAACCGCTTGAACCATACACTCGACAGTCTTTTTTGGGCGAGTTGCCGGCACAAATCCCGGCGAGCTAGCCCGAGCTAGGCACTCCCGGGACGGTGGAAACGCCGTCCCAGCGTTTTTTGGGCCACAGGCGGATTTTCCGGAATGCCTGTTACCAGCCCGGAATCAGAGCCCGGATTATTTGTAACTTATTGAAATTTAAAGAAAAATGCCGACCGTAAACCAACTGGTGCGCAAGCCGCGGCAAGCGCCCCGTACCAAGAGCAAGGTCCCGGCGCTGGCCGGCAGTCCGCAAAAGCGCGGCGTGTGCACGCGCGTTTACACCACGACCCCGAAAAAGCCGAACTCGGCTTTGCGGAAAGTCGCCAAGGTGCGGCTGACGAATGGATTCGAGGTCATCGGTTACATCGGCGGCGAGGGCCACAACCTGCAGGAGCACTCGGTCGTGCTGATCCGCGGCGGTCGTGTCAAGGATCTGCCGGGTGTGCGCTACCACGTGGTTCGCGGCAGTCTCGACACCGCGGGTGTCAAGGACCGCAAGCAGTCTCGTTCCAAGTACGGCGCGAAGCGCGCCAAAGCGGCTTGATAGGGGAAAAAGATGCCACGTCGCCGGGAAGTACCGAAACGCGAAATCCTGCCTGATCCGAAATTCAGCAGCCAGGATGTCTCCAAATTCATCAACGTGCTGATGACCAGCGGCAAGAAGTCGGTTGCCGAGCGCATCATGTACGGTGCCCTTGAGCAGATCGGCAAGAAAAGCGGCAAGGATGCGCTCGAGGTTTTCAACCAGGCTGTGAACAACGTCAAGCCGCTGGTCGAGGTCAAGAGCCGTCGTGTTGGCGGTGCCAACTACCAGGTGCCGGTCGAGGTGCGTTCGGTGCGCCGCATGGCGCTGGCGATGCGCTGGCTGCGCGACGCGGCCCGTGGCCGCGGCGAAAAGTCGATGGGTGCACGCCTTGCCGGCGAGCTGACCGAGGCGGCTGAAGGCCGTGGCGGCGCAATGAAAAAACGCGAAGAAGTGCACCGTATGGCGGAAGCCAACAAGGCCTTCTCGCACTATCGTTTCTGATGCTGGTCGCACAAGGGTAAAAAAAGTGTCTCGCAAGACTCCAATCGAACGCTACCGGAACATCGGGATTTCCGCGCACATTGACGCGGGCAAGACCACGACCACCGAGCGTGTCCTGTTTTATACCGGCGTCAACCACAAGATCGGTGAGGTGCACGACGGCGCCGCCACCATGGACTGGATGGAGCAGGAGCAGGAGCGCGGCATCACCATCACTTCCGCTGC
>JAIENU010000242.1 GCA_019751125.1 Burkholderiales bacterium
GTCGCCACCGAATCGACGCCGATCAGGCGCACGCCGCGCAGGATGAAGGGCAGCACATTGGTCTTCAGTTCAATGCCGCCGGCATTGCCAAAACTGGCGATCACGCCATGCGGCTGCATCGTGCGTGTCAGCCAGCCGAGCTGGTCGCCACCGACTGAATCGAAGGCCGCAGCCCACAGCGCCTTTTCCAGCGGACGGCCGCCGAGGTCCAGCGTCTTGCGGTCGATGATTTCACTGGCACCGAGTTTGTTCAGAAACTCCTGTTCCGCCAGCTTGCCGGTCACCGCGGTCACGCCGTAACCCTTGCCGGCGAGCATGTCGATGGCGAGGCTGGCCACGCCTCCGGTGGCACCGTTGACCAGCACCTTGCCGTTGTTCGGCGCCATGCCGTTGAGCTCGAGCAGTTCCACGGCAAGACCCGCGGTGTAACCCGCAGTGCCGAGGGCCATCGCGTCGAACAGCGTCAGGCCCTGCGGCAGCGGCACCACCCAGTCTGCAGGCACCCGGCAGACACCGGCATAACCGCCGTCGTGTGCGACACCCATGTCGTAGCTGGTGCAGATCACTTCGTCACCGGCCTTGTAGCGTGCATCGGACGATTCGATCACCGTGCCGGCGGCATCGATACCGCCGACCAGCGGGAAATTGCGGATGATCCTGCCGGCACCGGTGGCGGCCAGTGCGTCCTTGTAGTTGACGCTCGAATACGCGGTCTTGATCAGCACTTCGCCGCGGCCCAGCTCAGCCACTGGAACATCGCTGATGGAACCTGCTATCTCATTGTTTTTATTGAATATTCTGTAAGCCTTGCAGGTCGTCATATTGCCGCTCCTCAGGGCAGATGGGGCTGGGCCAGGTAGTGGTGGGTCTGCATCTCGGTGAGCCGGCTTGCCAGACGCTCTTTCAATGATGCATTGAGGTGGGCGAGAAAGCCATCGTCGTCCTTCGCCGCAGCCACCAGATCATCGGCAGCCACCGCTGCGCCGAGCATCAGCTTGACGCGGCGGTCATAGAACTCGTCGACCAGCCAGACAAAACGCCGCAACACGTCGCCGTCGTTGGCGCCGAACTGCGGCACACCGGTGATGATGACGGTGTGGTAACGCTTCGACAGCTCGATGTAATCGGGTTTGCCGCGCGGCCCGGCACACAGTTCGGCGAAATCGAACCAGGCAATGCCCGGTGCCTGGCGGCGGACCTTGATCAGCCGGTCCTCGATGTCGAGCGCGGCATTGTCCTCGCCACCGCTGGCGATATGCACAAAGGCGTCGTTGAAATGGCGGTCGGCCTCGGGGCCGACATGGTAGGTGCCGGCCTTTTCCAGTTCGCGCAGGCGGTAGTCGGTGCCGGCATCAACGTTGAGCACGGTCATCGTTTCGTAAATCAGGTCGATCGCCGGCAGGAACTGCACGCGCTGCAGGCCGTGCTGGTACAACTCCTTGGGCTCGAAGTTCGAGGTGGTCAGCAGCACCACGCCTTCGGCCATCAGCCCTTCCAGCAGCCGGCGCATCAGCATCGCATCGGTGATGTCGGTGACGTGAAATTCGTCGAGGCAGAGGATTTGCGCTTCAGCGGCAATGTCGCGTGCAACCAACGACATCGGCTCGGAATTGCCCTGGTGGCGTACCAGCGCCTTGTGGATTTCCTGCATGAAGCGGTGGAAGTGGATGCGCTTTTTGGTGACGTCGGGCACAAAGGCAAAAAAGCTGTCCATCAGGAAGCTTTTGCCGCGCCCCACCCCGCCCCACAGGTAAACCCCGCGGATGACCCGGCTGCGGCTGAGGAAACTCAGCAGGCCGCGGCGCTGCTGGCGCTGCCCGAGGTCGGCATGGACACGCTGCAGTTCGCGCGCGGCAGCAAGCTGGGCCTCGTCCGGCGTAAAACCCTGCTCGGTGGCACGGGCCCGCAGAAAGTCGATGAACCCGCCCGCCGCGACAGGCGAGACGACACTCACTCGTTCACCGGATCAGAAATTGAGCGTGCGGTTGTCCACCGCCAGCGCCGCTTCCTTCATCGCTTCCGACAGCGAGGGATGGGCATGGCAGATCATCGCGATGTCTTCGGAAGCCGCGCCGAATTCCATTGCCACCACGGCTTCGGCAATGAGTTCAGAGGCCATCGGCCCGATGATGTGTACGCCGAGGATGCGGTCGGTCTTCTCGTCAGCGAGGAATTTGACAAAACCGGTGGTGTCGCCCAACGCGCGGGCACGGCCGTTGGCCATGAACGGGAAGCTGCCGGCGCGGTATTTGACGCCTTCCTGCTTCAGCTGCTGTTCGGTCTTGCCGACCCAGGCAATTTCTGGCGAGGTGTAGATCACCCAGGGCACGGTGTTGAAGTCGACATGGCCGTGTTTGCCGGCGATGCGCTCGGCCACCGCGACGCCCTCTTCCTCCGCCTTGTGCGCGAGCATCGGGCCGCGCACCACGTCGCCGACCGCCCATACATTGCCGAGGCTGGTCTTGCAGTCGCCATCCACGACGACAAAGCCGCGCTCGTCGGTTTTCAGGCCGACCGCCGCGCCGTTAAGGCCCGTGGTATTGGGCACGCGGCCGATCGACACGATCAGCTTGTCCACGGTCAGGGTCTGTGCCGCGCCGGCACTGTCGGTGTATTCGACAGTGACGTTTTTCTTGGCGGTGATCTTGCCGACTTTGACACCGGTATGGATTGCAAGGCCCTGCTTGGTGAATACCTTTTGCGCTTCCTTGGCCACCTGTTCGTCCACCGCGCCGAGGAAGGCCGGCAGTGCTTCGAGCACCGTGACTTCGGCACCGAGGCGGCACCACACGCTGCCCATCTCGAGACCGATCACGCCGGCACCAATCACGCCCAGCTTTTTCGGCGCCTCGCCGATCGCCAGCGCGCCGGCATTGTCGAGCACCAGTTTGTTGTCGAAAGGCACATCGGGCAGCGCACGCGGGTTGGAGCCGGTGGCGATGACCACGTGTTTCGCGGTCAGCACGTCGGCGGTCTTGCCCGAGACCTGGATTTGCCAGGCACCGGCCGAGCCGCCGGCAAAGGCGCCGCGGCCGTGGAAGAACGTGACCTTGTTTTTCTTGAAGAGATACAGGATCCCCTCGTTGTTCTGCTTCACCACCTTGTCTTTGCGTTTCAACATCTGCGCGACGTCGATGGCGAGGCCCTTGACCTGGATGCCGTGCTCGGCAAAAGCATGGCCGGCGTGGTCGAAATGCTCCGAGGACTGCAGCAGCGCCTTGGACGGAATGCAGCCGACATTGGTGCAGGTGCCGCCGGGCGCGGGCTTGCCCTCCGGGGTGCTCCACTCGTCAATGCAGGCCACCTGGAGGCCTAACTGGGCGGCACGGATCGCCGCGATATATCCGCCGGGACCGGCGCCGATTACGACTACGTCAAAGGATTTGGACATTTTGGAGTCAGTTCACTTCTCGGGAATGCCGGGGGGTCAGAGGTCGAGCAGCAGGCGCGCCGGATCTTCCAGCGCATCCTTCATCGCAACCAGCGACAGCACCGCCTCGCGGCCGTCAATGATGCGATGGTCATAGGACAGCGCGAGGTAGTTCATCGGCCGGATCACGATCTGGCCGTTTTCGACCACTGCGCGCTCCTTGGTGGCATGTACGCCGAGGATCGCGCTTTGCGGCGGGTTGATGATCGGCGTCGACAGCATCGACCCGAAGGTCCCGCCGTTGGAGATCGAGAACGTGCCGCCGGTCAGCTCCTCGATGGTCAGCTTGCCGTCCTGGGCGCGTTTGCCGAACTCGGCGATCTGCTTCTCGATGTCGGCCAGCGTCATCTGATCGCAGTTGCGCAGGATCGGTACCACCAGGCCGCGCGGACTGCCGACCGCGATGCCGATGTCGTAGTAGCCGTGGTAGACGATGTCATTGCCGTCGATCGAGGCGTTGACCACCGGGTATTTTTTCAGCGCATGCACCGCGGCCTTGACGAAGAAGGACATGAAGCCGAGCTTGACCCCGTGCTCCTTCTCGAAGCGGTCCTTGTATTTCGCACGCAGGTCCATCACCGGCTGCATGTTGACCTCGTTGAACGTGGTCAGGATCGCGGCGGTGGATTGCGACTGCACCAGGCGCTCGGCGATGCGCGCGCGCAGGCGCGACATCGGCACGCGCTGCTCCGGACGGTCACCGAGGTCGCCCATGTCCACCGCGGGCGTCGCCCGCGCTGCCACTGGAGCAGCGGCAGCCGGTGCCGGTGCTTTTGCACTGGCGCCCGAGGATGCAGCAATGACATCACCCTTGGTGACACGGCCGCCGCGGCCGCTGCCGCTGATCGAGCCGGTGTCTATATTCTTTTCGGCAGCCATTTTCTGCGCCGAAGGCATCGCCGGTGCCGCGGCTTTTTCAGCCGCCTTGGCCGGTGCCGCCGCCGCAGGAGCTGCAGCCGCAGCCGCCGGTGCTGCACCGGCTTCCGGTTTGGCTTCGGTGTCGATGGTGGCAATGATCTCGTTGCTGGTGACGGTGCCGCCATCAGCCTTGACGATCTTCACCAGCACGCCGGACTGCGGTGCCGGCGTTTCGAGCACGACCTTGTCGGTCTCGATATCGACCAGGTTCTCGTCGCGTTTGACGTATTCACCGGCCTTTTTGTGCCACGACACCAGGGTCGCCTCGGCCACTGATTCCGAGAGTTGGGGCACTTTCACTTCTACGAGCATGATGACTCCGTAAGTCTTTGTTTTTACAGAATAAATTAATACTCTTCGCCAGCCGCAAGGGGACGCGGCTGGAACTGGCGCGGCTGGCTGCCGCCGGCCATGGTCAAGGCCTGGTCAACAAGTTCCTTCTGCTGTTTCTCGTGCAGCGACTTGTAGCCCGCCGCGGGTGAAGCCGAAGAATCGCGGCCGGCGTAATACAGCTGCTGGCCCGGCAGCAGGTGGCGCATCAGGTAATGCTGGATGTGGCGCCACGAACCCTGGTTGCGCGGCTCTTCCTGGCACCAGACGATTTCCTTGGCATTCTTGTAACGCACGATCTGCGCGCGGAAATCATCGTGTGCAAAAGGATAAATCTGCGCGATGCGCACCAGCGGCAGGTTATGGATGCCGCGCGCACGGCGCTCGTTGCGCAGGTCGTAGAACACCTTGCCGCTGCAGAAAATCACGCGCTCGACCTTGTCCGGATTGATGTCGCGGTCATCCCAGTCCTCATTCACCGGCTTGAACTTGTCGTTGGCGAACTCTTCCAGCGGCGACACCGATTCCTTGTGGCGCAGCAGGCTCTTCGGCGAGAAGATGATCAGCGGCTTGCGGTGCGGCCGGACCATCTGCCGGCGCAGCAGGTAGAACATCTGCACCGGCGTCGCCGGTACGCAGACCTGCATGTTGTAGTCGGCGCAAAGCTGCAGGAAACGCTCGATGCGGCCCGAGGAATGCTCGGGGCCTGCACCTTCGTAGCCATGCGGCAGCATCATCGTCAGGCCGCAAAGGCGGCCCCACTTCACCTCGCCCGAGGCGATGAACTGGTCGATCACCACCTGCGCGCCGTTGACGAAGTCGCCATACTGGGCTTCCCAGATCACCAGTTCCCTCGGACCCGAGGTGGCATAGCCGTATTCGAAACCGAGCACCGCCTCTTCCGACAGCACCGAATCGATGACCACGAAGTCACCCTGGTTCGGCGACAGGTGCTGCAGCGGAATGTGCGTGCCCTGGTCCCAGCGCTCGCGGCCCTGGTCGTGCAGCACGGCATGACGGTGGAAGAAGGTGCCGCGGCCGGCATCCTGTCCCGAGAGGCGCACCGAGTAGCCTTCTTCCAGCAGCGAGGCATAGGCCAGCGTCTCGGCCATGCCCCAGTCCAGCGGCAGCTTGCCCTCGGCCATCAGCCGGCGGTCCTGCATGATCTTCTCGACTCGCGGGTGCAGCTTGAAGTTTGCCGGCACCTCGCACACCTTGCGCGCCAGCGCCTGCAGCTTCTCCAGCGGCAGCCGGGTGTCGTCGTTCTCGTTCCACTTGGTGCCCTTGTAGATGCTCCAGTCCACCTCGAACGGCGGCTTGTAGTTCGACAGGATGGTCTGGTTGGTGTGGTAACCGCGGTCCATCGCATCACGGAAGCCGGAAACCATCTGGTCAGCTTCGGCTTCGGTGACCACGCCCTCGGCGATCAGCCGGTCGGCATAGACCTTGCGCGGCGTCGGATGAGAATGGATGCGCCGGTACATCAGCGGCTGGGTGACCATCGGCTCGTCCTGCTCGTTGTGGCCGAGGCGGCGGTAGCAGACCAGGTCCAGCACCACGTCCTTCTGGAACTTCATCCGGTATTCGAGCGCGATCTCGGTGGCGAAGCAGATCGCTTCGGGGTCGTCGCCGTTGACATGGAAAATCGGCACTTCGAGCATCTTCACCACGTCCGAGCAGTACAAGGTCGAACGCGCATCGCGCGGATCCGAGGTGGTGAAACCGATCTGGTTGTTGATGATGATGTGCACCGTGCCGCCGGTGCCGTAGCCCCGGGTCTCGGCCAGGTTCAGTGTTTCCTGGATCACACCCTGCCCCGCGAACGCGGCATCACCGTGGATCAGCACCGGCAGCACCTGGGCGCCGGTGGTGTCCTTGCGGCGGTGCTGGCGCGCACGCACCGAGCCCTCGACCACCGGATTGACGATCTCGAGGTGGGAGGGATTGAAGGCGACCGTGACATGCATCGGACCGCCGGGGGTCATGATGTTCGACGAGAAGCCGTCGTGGTATTTGACGTCGCCGGCCAGCACATCGGCCTGCTGCTTGCCCTCGAAGGACGAGAACAGGTCCTTGGGCATCTTGCCCAGGGTGTTGACCAG
>JAIENU010000175.1 GCA_019751125.1 Burkholderiales bacterium
CCTTCGCCAAACATCAGCGCATTGCCCAGATACTTGAACATGCTGGCCACGATCAGGCCGGTGACCACGGTCGCCAGCGCCGCCCAGCGGAACCAGAACAGCGCGGTCGGCGCGATCACCTTGCCGACAGCCGGTTTCTGCTCGTCCGGGATCTTCGGCATCGACGGGATCTGCACGAAATTGAAGTAGTAGAGCAGGCCGATCCACATGATGCCCGACAGCACATGCAGCCAGCGGAACACAAAAGCCCACCAGGCATGTTCCCCGGCACGTGCGGCGCCTCCGGTGGCGATGATGAGCAAGGCCAGAATCACGAACCCGGCCAGTACGGTGCGTCCCAAGGACTGGAATATCGCTCCCATGCTGCACTCCTTTCGTCTTTTGCTGATCGAGATTGTTATCGAACGGAACTGCACAAAAACTGCGCGCAGTCTAGCACAGCGGCGCAGCGCGTCCGGCGGGGGGCTGGGGGAAGCTCTGGAGAACTGCAGGCCGGCGCGGTCGGGGCCCGCGCTCAGGCCGCAGCGAGGCTGCCTGTCTCGACGGCGGCGATGGCCTTGGCCTGGTTCAGATCCTGCGCATAGCCGCAGCCATAGAGGCAGCAGGCAATCTGGTTGGCGATGGGTGCCGGCATCGGTATGCGGCCCTCGAGCACGCCGCTGATCCAGCGCGCGGTGGCCTTCAGGTCCTGCGCCGCCGGGAGCGGATGCGCGCAGCGCGCAGTGGCTTCGGCATCAAACAGCGGCCTGACCCGGCCTTCGCTGACCAGGGTCATGGCCGGCCGCCGTTCGGCATCGATCACCGCATCGGCATCGGCCGATTCAAAAATCAGCGCCGTGGCGCCGCTGTCACAGAGCAGTTCCTGCAGCATCACCGACTCGTCACCATCGACTGCGGGCAACAGCTGCAGCGCGCCGCCGCCGAAAGGATCGGCAAGACGTGCCAGCAGGCGCGCCAGTGCACCGCCGCCCAGCCGCGCGCGCAAGGCCAACAGATTGGCCAGCGCAGGAGAAATCGCACCGGTGGGCACAAAGGCGATCTGCCCCGCGGCCAGCACCTGCTGCGCCTGCGCCAGGCTCGCCACCGGCATCACGCCGAGTTCGCGGAACAGATAGGCCGATGACACGCCACCTTCGCCGCTCAGCGCGCCGTGGGCGAGTACCGGAATACCCAGACGCTGCAGGCTCAGCGCAAGCAGCGGGGCAAGATTGGGATGGCTGCGCGCGGCGCCGTAGGCCGGCATCAGCACCGGCCGCCATTGCAGCGCCGGCAGTGGCGCCTGGAATACCCTTGTGCCCAGCGCCGACAATGCACCGTGCAACTCGTTGCGGCTGACCGGCCGCTGCTGCAGCAGTGCAAGCAGCGCACCCATTTCCAGTTCGGGCATGCCGCCGTCAAAAACCGCCGAGAACAGCGTCTCCGCTTCCTGCTCTGACAGGGCCTGGCCTTCGGCCAGCCAGTCGATCATCTGTACCCAGTTCATGCGCCTGACCTCGCTGCCCCGCCATCGCCGGGCGGGAGTTGCCGGAATGACTGAGCAACCCCCGTGCCATCCGCATCGACAACGCCGCCAGAGGAAGAACAGCGGCATGTGTCGCGCATCACCGCCACGCCACGGTGCACGCCACCCGGTAGCCGCTTTATTTTGGTGCCGGGTTTGCGCTGGCGATGACAACAACAGGAACCTCGCGCAGCAGAATTGCTGCACTGCATCGTAACAATGCAACACGCTGCTTCGCTGCAAGACCACTCAAGACAGCGTGTTATGGAAAGTACGTTTTATGGCTGTGATCGTGTCAGCGGCACAAAACGCACATCAAGCACCTTGCGCCGTGTCACCGTCCCCCGACTGTCCTTGCTGATGATGAACAGGGATTGCACCGCGTCCTGCGCACCGACTGGAATCACCAGCCTTCCGCCGGGCTTCAACTGGTCGATCAGCGGCTGCGGCACATCCGGTGCAGCGGCAGTGACCATGATCGCATCAAAGGGCGCCTCTTCCGGCCAGCCGGCGTAACCATCACCGATACGTGTATGCACATTGCGGTAACCGGCGGCATTCAGCGCGCGCGCCGCTTCACGCGCCAGCGCTTCGACAATCTCGATGCTGTACACCGCACGCACCAGCTCACCGAGCACCGCGGCCTGGTAACCGGAGCCGGTACCGACCTCGAGCACCTTGTCGCCGGGCTGGGTGTTGAGCAGGTCGGTCATCAACGCCACGATGAAAGGCTGCGAAATGGTCTGGCCGCGGCCGATGGCCAGCGGACGATTGTCGTAAGCCTGCGCCGCCAGTGCCGGTGGCACATAACGTTCGCGCTCGACCCGGCGCAGTGCCGCGATCACCCGCGGCTCGAGCACGGTGCGGCCGGTCTCGCGCGCGGTTTCACGCGCAAGCTGTTCGATTTCAGCAACCATGCGGTTGCGGCGCTGCGTGTTGTCGTCAGCGGCAGCAGTCATGACCGCTCCCGGCCAGAACAGGGCCAGCGAAAAGATGCTCAAAAAAAAGAAAAAGGGCATACCGTTTCCAGTATGCCCCTCACGATGCCGCCGCTGCAATGCGCCGGCATTCGTTTCAGTCCATCAGCAGATCAGCCTTTCAGGCAGCTGCTCATGAACTTCTTGCGCTCATCGCCCGACTTGCCTTCAGCCTTGGCGTTGCAATCCTTCATGCGTTCCTGCTGCTTTTTCTGGGCGGCGCTCGGCTCTTTCTTGCCGTCTTCACCCTTCAGGCAGCTGCTCATGAACGACTTGCGCTCGTCGCCGGTCTTGCCTTCGGCCTTGTCATTGCAGGACTTCATGCGCTCTTGCTGTTTTTTCTGCGCTTCGCTGGGTTCTTTCTTCGGTTTCTCGGCCGCTTTTTCGGCGGCTTTTTCAGCCTTCTTTTCGGCAGCCGGCGCGCCTTTTTTCGCTTCGCCTTTCGGGTCGGCTTTCTCGGCGGCGTAGGCACTCGACACGGCAAACAGCGCACAGAACAGTGCGGTGATCAGTTGTTTCATTTCGGGCTCCTCATAAATTATTCAATAAAAACAATGACTTATATTATTTCTTGTGGGGATCATCAAAGCCCGCCGAAGGATTGCGGCGACCCCGGCCTGACAGCGACATTAACGCCGCCCGGTTTGTCGCGGATGACAGCTGAATGAATAAAACGCTTCAGGCCGCCTGCAGCGCGAAGGTTTCCGCGAGTAATCCGTAGGAGCGCAGGCGCGACTCGTAGTCGCCGGTGATGGTGATCACCATCAGTTCGTCGGCCTCGAACTCCGTCTGCAGTTCGAGCAATCGATCACGCACTTCATCGGGCGTACCGAGCACCACACGGCGGCGGTGATGACGGATGCGTGCGCGGTCGGCATCGGTATAGGGATAACTTTCGGCCTCTTCCAGCGTCGGCACCGGCTTGTTGACACCGTAATCCATGTTCAGCCGGCGCAGGTCGACACTTTGCGCGAGGCGCTCGGCCTGCGCACGCGTCTCGGCGCAGATCACGAACACGCAGACCATTGCCTGCGGCTGCGGCTCGCGCGGCGAGGACTGGTAACGGCGCCGGTAATCACGGGTTACGCCGTCGCCACCCTGTGCGCTGATGAAATGGGCGAAGGCAAAACGCTGACCGAGTTCCGCAGCGAGCGCGCCGCTGTAGTCGGAAGAACCGAGCAGCCAGATCTGCGGCGCACCCGGCCCCATCGGCTGCGCCTTGACCCTGGCAAAGGGATGATTGCCCGGAATCTGGTCATTCAGATAAGCATCGAGAAAACGCACCTGGTCGGGAAAATCGTCAGCAGAGGGATAACGCCCCTCCCCCATCGCCATCGCGGTCGCCTGGTCACCACCGGGCGCGCGGCCGATGCCGAGGTCGATGCGTCCCGGAAACAGCGCCTCGAGCATGCGGAACTGCTCGGCGATTTTCAGCGGGCTGTAGTACGGCAGCAGTACGCCGCCGGTGCCGACGCGAATTTTCGAAGTCAGCGAAGCGACACGGGTGATCAGGATTTCCGGACAGGGATCGGCCAGCGCCATGATCGAGTGATGTTCGGCGCACCAGTAGCGGTGATAACCCCAGGCTTCCGCCTGCTGCGCGAGGCGCAGCGTCTGCGCGATGGCTTCACGCGGCGTGGTGCCGCTGATGATCGGCGACTGGTCGAGCACGCTCAGCTTCAATCCCATGCTGTCTTACTCCGAACCGCGGATGAAGGCATTGAGCACGCCGCACCAGCCCAGCGCGAGATTTTTGCGGTTGTAACCGCCGCCGCCGAAACCCATGATCCGCCCCCCGCACAGCTCGTTGGCGATCACGCACAATCTTTTTGCGGCATGGGCATGCGCCCTCGGCGTGTATTGCAGATGCGCCAGCGGATCGCCGGCAATGCTGTCGGCACCGGCCTGCAGCAGGATGAACTCCGGCTTGTGTTCGCGCAGATGCGCCTCGACCCGCTCCCAGGCTTCCATGAATTCCTTGTCGCCGGACGCCGGCTGCATCGGGATGTTGAGCTTGAGCCCAGCGCCAGCGCCCTTGCCGCATTCGGTGGCGGCACCGGTGCCGGGATAAAGATAGCGCCCGTCCTCGTGGATGTCGGCGTAGATGAAATCGGGATCGGATTCATAGGGGTAATAGAGACCATCGCCGTGGTGCACGTCGATATCGACATAGGCCACACGCTGCACGCCGTACTGCGAGCGCAGCGTGTCGATGACCACGCCGCAGTCGTTGAACACGCAGAAACCCGCGGCACGCTCGCGCGCCGCATGGTGCAGACCGCCGATGGGCTGGAAGGTGCGCAGCACCTCGCCGGCCATGATGCGATGCAGGCCCTCCAGCGCGGCGCCGACGACATGCGCCGAAGCCTCATACACCCCGGAGAAGGCCGGCGTGTCGCCGTGGTCGATCAGTCCATAACCGCGGTCGGACAGCTGGTGCACACGCTCGACATGCGCCTCATCGTGAAAGCGGCCGATCTCCGCGGCGCTCGCTGCGCGCGAACCACAGACCTCGGCCGACTTGTCGAGCCTCTGCCCGGCGGCTTCGCGCCAGAACGCATCCTGGCGATCCGGCCCCCAGGGATGGCCATCGGGAAAACCATAGCTGCCCAGGGCTTCGTCCACGTACAGCGCCACTTCCGATTTCATTGCCGCTCCTTCATTCACGCTTCCACATCAGGCTTCAGAACAGACTACCTTGTTTCGCCACGCCCGGCACCCGGAACAGCGCGGTATTGCGGTGCATGCCCTCGCCGCGCCGCGCCTGGTTGAGGCCGGCCTTCCTGCAGGCGATGTCGAAGCGCCGCTTGATCAACTGGGACAATTCGCCCTCGCCACGCATGCGGCTGCCGAAATCCGGATCATTGTCACGCCCGCCGCGCAGCTGGTGCACGCGACTCATCACATGCGCGGCCTTCAGCGGGTAATGGCGTTCCAGCCAGTCGCGGAACAGCGTCTTCACCTCGTACGGCAGGCGCATCAGTATCCACGCCGCGCGCTGCGCGCCGTGTTCCGCCGCCGCCGCGACGATGGCCTCGATCTCGTGGTCATTGAGGAAAGGCACCACCGGCGCCACCATCACCCCCGCCGGTATGCCGGCATCGGCCAGCGCGCGCACCGCCTGCAAACGCCGCAACGGCGCGGTGCAGCGCGGCTCCATGCGCCGCGCGAGTTCATGATCCAGCGTGGTCACCGACACAAAAACCTCGGCCAGTCCCTTTTCCGCCATCGGTGCAAGGATGTCGATGTCACGCTCGACCAGCGCGTTCTTGGTGACGATGCCCACCGGCTGGTTGAATTCCGCGCAAACCTCGAGGATGCCACGGGTGATGCGCCGCTCGCGCTCGGCCGGCTGGTAGGGGTCGGTGTTGGCACCCAGTGCGATCAGCTCGCAGCGGTAACCGGGCTTCGACAATTCCTTTCTCAGCAGGGTTGCCGCATTGGACTTGGCGAAGATACGCGTCTCGAAATCCACGCCCGGTGACAGATTGCGGTAGGCATGGCTGGGCCGCGCATAACAATAGATGCAGCCGTGCTCGCAGCCCTGATAGGGATTGATCGACTGGGTGAAGGGAATGTCCGGTGAATCATTGCGGCTGAGGATAGATCTGGCGTGCTCGCCGGTGACGACGGTTTTCAGCGCGCGCTCTTCTTCATGCGCGGCCGAATCCCAACCGTCGTCAAAAGCCTCGCGCTCGACCTGCTCGAATCGCCCCTCGGGATTGACCCCCGCGCCGCGGCCCTTGCGCGCATCGGCATGTTTGCCCGATAGCGTGCGCAAAGCCAATTACTGCCCCGCGCGATAAGCGTGGGTGGTCATCAGCTCGAACACCTTGCGCCGCTTGCCGTCCGCGCCCTTGCCGGTAACCTCGGTGTGCACCACCGCAACCAGCCGGCCATGGTGCACAACCCTCGAGCGCAGCTTCAGCGCGCGGCCTTCGCCGGGGCTGATGTACCAGGACGACAGCGCAGTGAGCTGCCAGTGTGGGCTGAGCGCAGCGACCGCGTTTTCCGCGGCGAGGCCGAGCAGGATGCCGCCCTGCACATGGCCGACACGGTTGCCGATGTGCGGGCCGTTTTTCACGGTGGCCTGTGCACCACCGCCGGCGAGATGTTTCGCCTGCACGCCCCAGAAATTCTGGATGAAGGCACCGCCATGCTCACGCACATGCTGCAGCGACACATCGGCCGCGGCGAGCACCTTTTTTTCGTCCGGACGCAGCTTGCCGCCGGGGATTTCCGGTGTCGGATTTTCACCGCGGCGGCGATGCGGCACCGGATGCAGCTCCACACCCTTCGGTGGCTTGAGCACCATGAAGGT
>JAIENU010000068.1 GCA_019751125.1 Burkholderiales bacterium
GCCATCGCCTCCTCGACCCCCTCGAAACGACCGATCGACAGCTTGAACTGCTGGCGCACGCGGCCATAGGCGCCGGTGGTCAGCGTCGAGAGCTTGGACATGCCGACCGCATTGCCCGGCAGCGAAATCGAGCGCCCGGCAGCGAGGCAGTTCATCAGCATTTTCCAGCCCTGCCCGACCTGCTCCACACCGCCGATGATGCACTCCATCGGCACGAACACATCCTTGCCCCAGTTCGGACCGTTCATGAAGGTTGCGGTCATCGGCCGGTGGCGGCGGCCGATGTTCACGCCCGGCGTATCGGTCGGCACCAGTGCCAGCGTGATGCCGATGTCATCCTGCTCATTTTCCCCGTTAGCTAGCAGGTGATCGGGATCGTAGAGGCGGAAGGCGAGGCCCAGCAGTGTCGCGATCGGGCCCAGCGTGATGTAACGTTTTTCCCAGGTCAGGCGCACGCCGAGCACATCCTGCCTGCCCTGCCATTCGCCCTTGCACACGATGCCGAAATCGGGAATGCCACCGGCATCCGAACCGGCCTCGGGACTGGTCAGCGCAAAACAGGGCATCTCCAGCCCTTTTGCCAACCGCGGCAGGTAATGATTCTTCTGCGCTTCGGTGCCGTAGTGCAGCAGCAGCTCGGCCGGACCCAGCGAGTTGGGCACCATCACCGACACCGCGGCGGTGCCGCTGCGCGTGGAGAGTTGCATCACCACCTCGGAATGCGCCAGCGCGGAAAACCCCTTGCCGCCGTATTCCTTGGGAATGATCATGCCGAGAAAGCCCTGATCCTTGATGAATTGCCACACCGGCAGCGGCAGGTCGGTCATCTCGTGCATCAGGCGCCAGTCGTTGAGCATCTCGCACAGCTCGCGCAGCGGGCCGTCGATGAAAGCCTGCTCCTCGGCGGAGAGCCGCGGCTTGGGATAGGCGAGCAGCTTGTTCCAGTCGGGACGGCCGCTGAACAGCTCACCCTCCCACCACACGGTGCCCGCTTCGAGCGCCTCGCGCTCGGTCTGCGATACCGCGGGCAGGATGCGGCGGAATACCGCGAGCATCGGCAGGCTGACCAGCGTGCGCCGGATCGGTGACGGCACTGCAATCAGCGTGGTCACGCCGAGCATGATCCACGCCGCCTGCAGCAGGCCTTCAGGCCACCAGCCGGCTTCGCCGTATACCGACAGCAGCACCGCAAACACCACGGCCCAGACCCAGGCGGGCAGTCGGTGATAAGCCAGGAACCAGCCGGCGACGAATGCGGCCAGCAAAGAAAACACCAGAGTCATTGGGCTGTCCTCCACTCCGCGTCGTTGCGCGAAACCCGTTAGATGCCTGCGGCCAGCATACACGGCGGGTAGCAGAGGAACAACCGGGACTATATGCTATAACCCATTGTTTTTATTGATAATTTTTAATTTCCACAATGTCCTAATCGACCACCTTGCCCAGCAGCGTCGCCACATCCGTTTTGTTGTGCACCATGTTGTCGGGAAACACCACGGTGATCGCCTGCGTCGGGCAGATGGTCTGGCACAGGCCGCAGTACCAGCATTCATCCGGATACTTGATCACCGGCAGCGTGTCGCGGTTGTCCTCTTCCTTGTAGATCAGGTCGCCGGGGCAGATCCAGTCGCAGAGGTTGCACTTCACGCAGGTGTCGGGGTTGATGAGGATGGGGTTGTGTACTGCGGGATTGTGAACAGTTTTTTTCATCATCATCCTCAGGCCGCAGCCGCGGTCTTGTTGCGCGCAAAGGCATCGGCCATCGCATGATCGGTGCCCAGTGTTTCCACCTGCGGTCCATCGGCGCCGCGGCTGACCAGCACGAACTTGCGCCAGTGCTGCTCGTCAGGCTGCGGATGGTCGATGCGCCAGTGTGCTGAACCGGTGCGGGTTTCGGTGCGCGCCAGTGAAGCGCTGGCCATCAGCTCGGCATTGAGGCGGATGTTCTTCGCTTCATGCACGCGCATCAGCCCGTGCAGGTCATCGGCCTTCAGCTCAGGTTCGCGTTTCGCCAGCGCATGCAGGGTCTGCAGCGCAAGGCGCAGACCCTTGTCGTTGCGGCGCACGCCGACGTAATCCGTGACGGTTTCGCGGGTGGCATCCTCGAGCTGGCGCCAGCCGAAGTCACCGTCGCGCTTGAGGTGGGCCATGGATTCAGCACGTACCGGCTCCACCGCTGCCGCATCAATGTCGGGCAGCGTGCCGGTGGCGCGCACGCGATGCACCAGCCCTTCCCCCGCAATGTGGCCGAGCACGGCGGCGCCGGCGATACCGCCGCTGACCGTGGCGCAGTCCCCCGCTGCGTAAAGACCGATGACCGAGGTTTCGCCGTGGGTATCCACCGCCAGCCCGCTGCCTCGGAAATACACACCACTGCGGCGGATCGACAATTCCGACACCGAAATCTCCACCAGCTCCTCGCGGAAATTGACGCCCTTCTGCTTGTAGAAGGCCGGCAGCGTGTAACGGTCCACCTGCAGCGTGTATTCCATGCGGTCGAGCATCTCCTGCGACAGGTGGCGGCAGTCGAGGTAGACCGGGCCGTTACCGAGCAGGTATTCGTTGATCACCGCGTCGGCAAGCACCGCACGGCGTGCGTTCTCGCCCTTCTTGTCGTAGCGGAACATGAAACGCTCGCCCGACTTGTTGACGAAATAGGCGCCGAGGCTGACCAGGGCATTCAAACCCTGTGTCGAGAAGCCCTTCGGCGTCAGCGTCGCCTCCACCGATTCCATGTTGGCGAGCACCGCGCCGGCGCGGTAGCCCATCGCCTGCGCATCACCGGTGTTGTACGGAAAATGCCAGGAATCGAAGGCCATGCCCGAGGCGTTCTTCGACAGCCGGTTGACGTCGCCGGCGGCAAGTACCACCGCCTTGGCGCGGATGGTGAACCACTCACCGGTCCTGAAGTTGAAGGCCACCGCGCCGTAGATGCGGTTGTCGCGTTCGAGCAGTTGAACGACCATGGTGCGCATCAGCACCGTGGCCTTGCCCTTCCTCACGCGCTCGCCGATGTGTTTCTTGAAATCGGTGCCGTCGAAGTTGATGTGGTAGGTCCCCGGCAGGCCGAAGGAGCGCAGGCGGTAGTAGTCGCCGGTCTTGCGGTCCTTGAAGTCCACACCCAGCGCTTCGATCTTGCGGAACACCCGCGGCATTTCGTGGATCACCTTCGATGCCACTGCCATGTCGACGATGTGGTCGGTGAGTTCCGGCACATGCCTGATCAGGAATTCCGGCGTGTCCCATTCGGGACCGGTGTCCATCACCGTCAGGTAGTGGTCAACACCGCAGCCGATGCTGCCGCAGTGGTCGAGCACCTTGCCCTTTTCGCAGATCACCACCTTGAGCCCGGCTTCGAGTGCCGGAATCGCTGCCATGCTGCCGGCGACGCCGCCGCCAACGATCAAGACATCGGTTTCCAAGTAATTGAATTTATTCATTATTTTATTTCGCCTGCAAAGGATTTTGATATCCCATGCTAAGGGCGTGACTCAGCACCGGCCAGTGACGGAACGGGGGATTTCCAGGACTTTCTTACGCTGAAAGCTCAGGCCGCAGCGTGGCGGCGGAACTGTGTCGGGGTCTGGCGGTAACGCTGGCGGAAGCGGCGCGTGAAATAGGCTTCGTCGGCAAAGCCCACCGTGGCAGCAATGTCACCGACACGCTGCGTGGTATGCGCCAGCAGTTCACAGGCTTTTTCCATGCGCCGCTCGGTGACCAGGTCGACAAAAGTCTTGCCGGTATCCTTCTTGATCAGATGCGCCAGATAGTTCGGCGACAGTCCGGCGGCGGCGGCCGCGTCAGCGAGCTGGAGGCGCCCGCCCAGATTCTCGCGCACATGGCGCATCACCCGCGCCAGCGCATCGCGGCGGCTCACCTGCTGCCCCTTGCGCGCGACCTGCGCCTGCAATGCACGTTCATGGCGGCTGCACACGGTGCCGAGTAGCCACAGCAGCTGGCCGCGGATGATCTCGGTCGAACCATAACGCCGGCGCGCGTTCTCGGCCTGCATGCTGCGGCAGGCCGCCTCCGCCGCTGCGAGATCCTGCCCCTGCAGCGAAAAGTCGAGGAATTCCTGGAACAGGAACGGTGCCAGCTCCGGCGCCTGCGCCAGCGGTACGTCCTCAAGGTCGAGCGGATGCACGTCAAGCTCGGGCCGCAGGAATTTCAGGTTGAAGCTGAGAATGTAAAAGCGCGAACGCGGCGGATGCGGTACGTGGTGCACGCGGTACGGCAGCACAAAACTCAGGCCGCCAGGACCAAGCGGCCGCCTCGATGCGGCGATGTGCTGGGTGGTGCGCCCCGCCAGGTTGAGCTGCACCTGGAAATACTCGTGGCGGTGCGCCTCGGTGATGCGGGTGACGCTGCCCTGGTCGCGGATCGAGAAATCCGGAGCAGCGGCGCGATCCGCCAGGGAATAGGTGCGGATCGCGCGCGCCATGCGGTTACAGCCTTACTGGATTTCCTTGACCGCCGCCTTCAGGATCGGCGACAACGCGGCGCTGGTGCGGGCCAGCTCGGCCATCGCCTTCTGCTGCACATTGCCGTCCATCGGTGACAGCAGGCGCTCGCCCTTGGTCGATTCCGCGAGCAGCGCCGGATCCTTCATCGCGGCATTGACCGCGGCGCGGAAGGCCGTCACGGCCGCCGGGTCCATGTTCGGCGGGCCGATATAGCTGCGGTGGGTTTCGAGGATGGTCGCCATCGACTGCACCACGCTCTTTTTCGCCGCGGGCGCGATCTGGGTGACGATGGGTATGTTCGGGTAATCGGGCGAGGCCTGCGAAGTCACCATCATCACCGGGAACTTGTCGCCGGAGCGGATTGCCCCCAGCGATTCGCTCCATCCGGTGATGTGGCCGTCACCGTCACCCTTGATCACCGCCAGCGAGGTGTCGGCATTGCCCTCGTAGCCGGTCACTGCCTTCAGCTTGAAGCCCAGCGCGTCGGCGAGCACCGCCATGGTGTAGAAATCTTCGTCGGTGCCCTGCGACGGAAACACGAAGGGCCGCTTCAGCGCCTGCATGTCCTTCACCGAGCGGATCGCCGACTTGCCGCCGACGGTCAGCACCCGCGGCTCGCTGGTGGCGCGACCGAGAAACATGAATTTGGTCGGGTCGAAGGTCGCGCCGGGGCTGCCGGCCAGGTTGGCGAGCAGCAGGGTCGAGACGTTGCCGAAATAGAACTCGCTGGCACCGGGTTTCAGCCGCCAGATGTAATTGGCGGCCTTGAGCCCGCCGCCACCCGGCATGTTGACCAGCCGCAGCTCCTTAGCACCGAGGTATTTCTCGACATAGGGCGCCAGCATCCGCGCGAAGCGGGTATGGCCACCGGCCGCGCTGCCGGCGATGTTGATGATGACCGTCTTGCCCTTGTAATAGTCCGATGCCTGGGCCAGCACACGGCCCGGCAGCGACATCGCCACCGGTGCCATCGCACCGGCCAGCAGCAGTTTTCGGCGGTTGCTTTTCATCATCATTCCTCCTCTTTTGTTATGGGTCGATCAACGGATCCAGCCGTCCAGCAGGCCGTGGTAGGGCTGCATCTCCAGCCCGGCGACGAACAGCAGGTAGATGGCCACGGTCATCAGCGCCGAATACGCCAGGCCGCGCAGCACCGGGCAGTAACCGGACAGGATCAGGTAGGCCGCGGTGAACAGGAACACCGCGGGAAAAATGCCGGTGATGAACACCATGGCCAGCAGCAGCGCGACAATCGCAAAGGCGCCGGCCTCGCCCCAGCGCCCCAGCTGCTCCTCGGTGCGCTCTTCACGCGGGCGCCCTTCCCCGTGCACCGGCAAGGCGCTGGCATCAACACTGATCATTTCCATCGCCGGCGCGGCGTCACGGCCGAGGTTATGCCAGACCAGCTGGACCAGCGTCAGCACGATGCCGAACACCGCCAGTGGCTGCGGGATCATCCGCGCCCGCGGACCGAAGTCCTGGCACAGCCACAACACGCCGCCGAACAGCAGCAGCAAGAAAACGGAAATCAGATTCTCCTGCATCTTGCGCGTCATGCCACACCCCCAGCCGCCGCGCGATTCCTGCGCCTTGCGCGCCACAGCGGCAGCACCGCGGTGACCACCACGAATATCAGCATCGCCAGCGCAATCGGCCGCTGCAGCAGGAAATCGTTGCCGTAGAGGTTCAGCGAGATGTGCAGGTTGCGCTCAATCATCACCGCCAGCACCATGCCGATGACAAAGTTGGCGCGCGAGTAGCGGTACTTGTCCATCACATAGCCGATCACGCCGAACACCGCGGCGACCACCACATCCTCGATGCGGCCGCGCGTGGCGTAGGCGCCGACAAAACACACCGACAGCACGATCGGCACCATCAGGTTGGCCTGCAGCGAAGGCAGGCGTGCCAGCCACGGCGTGATGCCGAGGCCGATGATGGTGACCACGATGTTGGCGAGCACGATGATCCACACCATGCTGAACACGAGGTCGAGGTTCTTGGTCAGCATCTCCGGCCCCGGCACCACGCCGAGCCCGATGAAGGCCACCAGCAGGATCGCCATGCTCTCGCCGCCGGGAATGCCGAAAGCCAGCGTCGGCATCAGCCCGCCACCCTCGTTGGCGCCCATCGTTGCATCCGGTGCGATGACCCCTTCCACCGCGCCCTTGCCGAAACGCTCCGGCGTTTTCGAGGTCTGCGCGGCCTGGGCATAGGCGGCAAGACCGGCGACGCTGGCGCCGACACCCGGCAACACGCCGATCCACAGCCCGAGCAGGCTCGAGCGCACCACCAGCCACCAGTGCCCCAGCGCATCGCGGACTCCCTGCCACACCGTGCTGTCCTCGCGCACCAGCGAGCGGTCGATGATCGGCGTGCCGCGGAT
>JAIENU010000043.1 GCA_019751125.1 Burkholderiales bacterium
GGCACCCGCTGGTCGCGGATGCGCAGTGCGAGGATGTGGCGGAAGTGGCCGGGGTCCTTGGCGTGGGTCAGTTCACCGGCCCGCGGCAGATGGAAATCGTACAGGCGTGATACCCAGAAGCGCAGCGCGCCGGCGCGCAGCATCGCCGGCCATGCCGCCTGTTCTTCCGGCGTGAAGCGGCGCACCGCGGCGTAGGCGTCGAGGAAGGCGCGGATGCGCGGCGCATCGAAGCCGCCGTCGCCGTTGACGCACCAGTCGTTGACGGCGATGGCCACGTCGTAGAGCAGCGCATCGGTGCAGGCAAAGTAGAAATCGATGACGCCGGCCACCCGGTCGGCACTGAACAGCACGTTGTCGCGGAACAGGTCGGCGTGGATCGCGCCGCGGGGCAGCTGTTCGCGGGCGATGCCGGCCTGGAAGGCGATTTCGTCGCGCAGCAGCGCGGCATCCTCAGCGCTGACAAAGGGCAGGACTTCGGATTGCACCGCGGTCCACCACGCAGCGCCGCGCGGATTGTCCATCCGCGCCGGATAGGATTGTCCCGCGAGATGCAACTGCGCCAGCACCGCGCCGATCGCGGCGCATTGCGCGGCCGACGGCGCCTCGACATCGCGGCCGTCGAGGCGTACTACCAGTGCGGCCGGTTTGCCATTGAGGGTGCCGAGGAAGCCGCCCTTGCGGTCAGGCACCGGGTTGGCGCTGGGCACGCCCAGGCGCGCGAGATGGGCCATCAGCCCGAGGTAGAACGGCAGCTCGGCGGCGGAAAGTTTTTCGAACAGGGTCAGCACCCAGCGGCCGCCGCTGGTGGTGACGAAATAGTTGGTGTTCTCGATGCCGGCGTTGATGCCCTGCAGGTCGAGCAGTTCGCCGACGTCATAGCCACGCAGCCAGCTGCGCAGTTCATCGGGTGTGACGGTGGTGAATACGGACATGGCTCGGTCGTTGCGCGCGGCGTGCGCGCCTGCCTCGTTGATGCCTGGAGAACCGGGACGCGTGCTTCAGTTCAGAACTGGTGGATGACCCACATCGGCGGCCGGATGCCGCTGTCGTGTGATTCCTGGCGGGTGAATTTGCCGTCACCGCGCTGATCGATCATGAAATACGGACGGCCATTCGGCGGCGTGACACGGATCATGTAGAGCTTGCCGCCGATCCGGTATTCCTCGACCTGGTCGTCGCCGCGTTTGCGGATGGTGACCTGCGGCTCAAGCGCCGGATCGAGTTCGAATCCGGGCGGCGGCGGGGGCGGTTCCGGAACCGGCTGCGCGCGCAACCGGTCCTGGCCCAGTGCGGGCAGGGAAATCGCCAGCAGGGCAGCGAGGGCGAAATTACGAAGTGATGGACGCATGATTTTGGCAGTGTCTGGCTGGTGGCGATCTGAACCCTGATTATCCGGCTTTCGCCTGCCTTTTGAAAGGCGAGAAGGACATGAAAAGAGCAGAAAAAATGTGAAAGGAGTGACGTGGAAGGCGGACGCGGAAGGCGCGGCCGGAATGACTCTGCGATAATCAACGCGGCAAGATCAACGCAATGAGCCAGGCGCATACCGCGCCTGCCTTTCCTCCAGAAAACGCGCATGAAAACCCTGCTTCTCGTTGATGGTTCCTCTTATCTCTACCGGGCTTTCCATGCCATCCGTGACCTGAGCAACAGCAAGGGTGAGCCGACCAATGCCATCTACGGCGTGCTCAACATGCTGCGCCGGCTGCACAAGGATGTGCCGGCTGATTACAGCGCCTGCGTGTTTGACGCCAAAGGCAAGACCTTCCGCGACGATCTCTACCCCGAGTACAAGGCCAACCGTCCGTCGATGCCGCCGGAACTTGCTTCGCAGATCGCGCCGCTGAAGGAGGCGATTGTCGCGATGGGCTGGCCGCTGCTCGAGATCGAGGGTGTCGAAGCCGATGACGTGATCGGCACGCTGGCGCGCGAAGCCGAGCGTGCCGGCCTGCGCGTGGTGATTTCCACCGGCGACAAGGACATCACCCAGCTGGTGACGCCGCAGATCACGCTGGTCAACACCATGTCCAACGAAACACTCGATGTCGCCGGCGTCGAGCAGAAGTTCGGCGTGCCGCCGGAACGCATGATTGATTACCTGACGCTGATCGGGGACGCGGTGGACAACGTGCCGGGCGTGCCCAAGGTCGGCCCGAAGACCGCGGTGAAGTGGCTGAAGGAGCACGGCACACTCGACAACATCGTCACAAAAGCCAACGACATCGGCGGGGCGGTCGGCGAGAATTTGCGCAGGACGCTGGACTGGTTGCCGAAAGCGCGCGAGCTGCTGACCATCAAATGTGATGTGCCGCTGCCGGTGCAGGTTGAAGGCCTCGGTCCGCAGCCGCAGGACAAGGCGAAGCTGGCGGCGCTGTTCGAACGTTTTGAATTCAAGACCTGGCGGCGTGAACTCGATGGTGTGGCCACTGCTGATGTGGTTCCCGCCGGTGACGCGTCTGCGGCGCCCGATACAGCCGCCGCGCCGCTGCAGCGGGTGGAGCATCCGCGGAATTACGACACCGTGCTCAGCGAAGACCTGCTGGATCAGTGGCTGCAGCGCATCAATGCCGCGGAACTGACCGCGGTCGATACCGAAACCACCAGCCTCGATCCGTTGCGCGCTGAACTGGTCGGCATTTCCCTGTCCACCGAAGCGGGCCGCGCCGCCTACATACCCGTGGGCCATGTCTATGCCGGGGCGCCGGAACAACTGCCACGCGAGACCGTGCTGGCGAAACTCAAGCCCTGGCTGGAGAGCGCGCAGCACGCCAAACTCGGCCAGCACATCAAGTACGACAGCCATGTCTTCGCCAACTGCGGCATCTCCCTGCAGGGCATCGCGCACGACACGCTGCTCGAATCCTATGTCCTCGAGAGCCATCAGCGGCATGACATGGATTCCCAAGCACAAAGAATTTTATCAATAAAAACAATTAGTTACGATGAGGTGACGGGCACCGGTGCAAAACGCATCGGTTTCGAGCAGGTTGCCGTCGAACGTGCCGCCGAATATGCCGCCGAGGATGCGGACATCACGCTGCAACTGCACCAGGCGCAATACCCGCGGCTCGCCGCGGATGAAAAGCTGCGCCACATCTACGCCGACATCGAAATGCCGGCGATGCGCGTGCTCTACACAATGGAGCGCAACGGCGTGCTGCTCGACGAAAAACTGCTCACCGAACTGTCGGCGGAGTTCGGCGCAAAAGTGCTGGAGATCGAGAAACGCGCGCATGAGCAGGCCGGCCAGCCCTTTAACCTGAGTTCGCCGAAACAGATCCAGGAAGTGCTGTTTGAAAAACAGGGCCTGAAGCCGGTGAAAAAAACTCCGGGCGGCGCGCCGTCCACCGACGAGGAGTCGCTGGAGGAACTGGCGCTGGATCATCCGCTGCCCAAGCTGATCCTAGAGTATCGCGGGCTGGCCAAGCTGAAATCGACCTATACCGACAAGCTGCCGGGCATGATCAACCGCAGCACCGGCCGTGTGCACACCAGTTACGGACAGGCCACCGCGGTGACCGGCCGGCTGGCGAGCAGCGATCCCAATCTGCAGAACATTCCGATCCGCACCGCCGAGGGCCGGCGTATCCGCGAAGCCTTCATCGCGCCGCCGGGTTCACAGATCGTCTCGGCGGACTATTCGCAGATCGAGCTGCGCATCATGGCGCACATCTCGAAGGACGAGAGCCTGCTCAAGGCCTTCGCCGCCGGCGAGGACATCCACCGCGCCACGGCCGCGGAAATTTTCGGCGTCGACCTCGCCGCGGTGGACAGCGAGCAGCGGCGTTATGCCAAGGTCATCAACTTCGGCCTGATCTACGGCATGTCGGCCTTCGGCCTCGCGCGCCAGCTGAACCTCGAGCGCGCCGCTGCCCAGCAGTACATGGATCGTTATTTCCAGCGTTATCCCGGCGTTGCCGAATACATGCGCGTCACGCGCGAGCAGGCGCACCGGCAGGGGTATGTAGAGACCGTGTTCGGGCGCCGGCTGTGGCTGCCGGAAATCCGCAGCAGCAACGGCAATCGCCGCCAGGGCGCCGAACGTGCCGCGATCAATGCGCCGATGCAGGGCACTGCCGCCGACCTGATCAAGATGGCGATGATCGCGGTGCAGCGCTGGCTGGAAGACGAAAAACTCCGCACCCGGCTGATCATGCAGGTGCACGACGAACTGGTGCTCGAGGTGCCGGAGACTGAACTGGAACCGGTCCGCGCGGGACTGAACCGCCTGATGACCGGCGTTGCGCAACTCGCGGTGCCGCTGCTGGTCGAAGTCGGCGCCGGGCCGAACTGGGATAAGGCGCACTGAAGGCGCACCCAGGGCGTACCAGGGGCGTACTGTGAGCACATTGAGCGCGATGGATTGACCTGTGGACAAGCGAGCCGCGGCAGTAGGGCCGGTGCTGAAGCGATGGCTGGATCGGGCGCTGAGGCTGGCGGGTATTGTTGCGCTGATCGTGCTTGCTTTGCAGTGGTCGGACCGCGCCGCATTGCGCCGCATCAGTCCTCCGCCTGAACTGCGCAATTTGGAGGATTTCAAACGATGGCAGCCCGAGCGCAGGGAAGCCACGCGTATTGTCAGCGACGGCATGACCTACTATCTGGTGCGTGGTGACCGCGGCCGCGCCCTGGCTTCGGGCCCCGCTGCATACCTGTTTGATGGTCGCGGGAACTTCATCGGATGGACAACGGACCTTGGCGACGATCATCGTCTGCCGGTGGTTTTTGATCCGGTTGCCCAGCGCAGCACGGTCGAACTTGCCTCGATCAATCGTCCCTGACTGCCGGCGGCATATGCCCTCGAAAAGCGGGGTGGCGAATCCGGTAATCGTTCAGCGCAGCGCCCTTTGAGTATTTTGGCGCCACTGCTAACGCAGCGCGCCGAACACCTTTTTCACGATGTCGCTGGTGGCGCCAACCGGGTTCTGGCGGAAATTCTTTTCCTGCTCGGCGATCATCAGGTAAAGGCCGTCGAGCGCCTTGCGCGTGACATAACTTTCGATCGATGCGTCTTCAGCTTTGACCAGGCCGAGCGAGGCGCCCTGGCTGGCGAGGCCGTTGTATTGCTGGGCGAGGCCGACGCGGTCGGTGGCTTTTTTCACGATCGGCAGGAAGCGCTGCGTGAGCTGGGTCTGTGTGGTGCGGCGGAAATAGTCGGTGGCCGCGGTGTCGCCGCCGGTGAGGATGGCCTTGGCATCCTGCACCGACATTTTCTTGACCGCATCCACCAGCAGTTGTTTGGCCTCAGGCGCCGCGGCCTCGGCGGCGCGGTTCATCGACAGCACCAGTTCGTCGGCCTGTTTGCGCATGCCCATCATGCGCAGGCCGCTTTCGATGCGCTGCAGGCTCGGCGGCAGCGGAATCTTGACCTTGGGGTTGGCGAAGTAGCCGTTTTCAGTCCCCAGTAATTTGACCGCGGCCGCGGAACCATCGGCGAGAGCCTGCCTCAAACCACTGGCGGCATCGGCGTTGGAAAGATCGGCGATGCCGGCGGCTGCGGGCAGGCTGATGCTGCCCGCGATGACAAATGCCAGCAGAACTCCGAAAATACGCACGCTGAGCTTTTTCATGACTCTCCCCCGATAATCATCTGATGAATCTGACGAGCAAATCCCGCAACCTGATTGTAGCCGTGGTGGTCGCGGCCGCGCTGGCTTTTGCCGGCCTTGCGGCATGGATGGCGCGCCCGGCGGCACCGGCAGTGACCTTCATCACGCTGCAGGGTGAGAAGATTTCCAGCGACAGCCTGCGCGGCAAGGTCGTGCTGGTCAATTTCTGGGCCACCGACTGTTCGACCTGTGTCAAGGAAATGCCTGCTATCAGCGCGACCTACGGCAAATACCGCGATCGCGGTTTCGAAACCATCGCGGTGGCAATGCGCCACGACCCGCCGAATTACGTCATCAATTTCAGCGAAAAAAACGCGCTACCGTTCAAGGTCGCGCTGGATCCGATGGGTGAACTGGCGCGCGCCTTCGGCGAAGTGAAGGTCACCCCGACCACCTTCGTCATCGACAAGAAGGGGCGGCTGGTGACACGCATACTCGGCGAACCGGACTTCGCGAAACTGCATACCCTGATCGAGAGCAAGCTCGGCGAGGGCTGATCCGACTGTTATTCGATTTTTCCGTCGAAGCGGTAGCCGTAGCCGTGGACGGTGCTGATCAGTGTGGGTTTCCTGCGGTTGCGTTCGATCTTGCCGCGCAGTTGTGTGACCAGCACGTCGATGGTGCGTGTGGACGGCGTTTTTTCACCCATCGAGATTGCGTCCAGCAGTTGCTCCCGGGTCAGTGCATGTCCGGCGTTGGCCACCAGCGTGGCGAGCAGCTTGAACTCGCTCGGCGTCAGTCCCAGCGCCTTGCCATGGCGGTCGCGCAGGCAGCGACTGGCGAGATCCAGCGTCCACTGTTCGAATTTGGGCTTGCTGAGAATCGCGGCATTCTTTTTCTCGTCGGCGCGGGCCAGCAGGCGCTTGATTTTGAGCAGCATGGCGCGGGTGTCGAAAGGCCGCGCCACAAAATCGTCCGCACCCAGTTCCAGCGCTGAAACCACGGTATCCGGATCGGAGCGGCCCGAAGCCACCAGCACCGGGGTCTGCAGGCGGGTACGCAACTGGCGCAGCAGCACCAGTCCGTCCTCATCGGGCAGATCGAGGCCGAGCACGATCAGTCCGAAGTGGCTGCGATCCAGCTCGCTGCGCATCTTCGCGCCGCTTTCAGCGACAGTGATGACATATCCCTCGCTTTCGAGGCCGAAGCGAAGCAAGGCCTGAAAGGAATGATCGTCACTGACAACCAGCAGATTTTTTTCGGGCATTTTTGTGCGACGTTATGCCAACAAAATCACGATTTTGATCGGGATGATTCATAATCCTAACATTAATTATACAAAAACAGAATAAAACCTTAAAAA
>JAIENU010000246.1 GCA_019751125.1 Burkholderiales bacterium
CGCGATGGTGACGCTGTGCTTCGAGCGCGCACGCGAACAGGCGCGGCAGCTGATGAACAAGCCCCGCAGCGCACAGGTGCCGGGTTTCCTGCACGGCCTGCCGATCGCTGTGAAGGACAATACCGATGTCCAAGGGGTGCGCTGCACCTCGGGCTCCAGGGTGTTCGAGCAGCGCATCGCGCCGGCTTCCGATCCGGTGGTGCGCCGGCTCGAAGCGCACGGTGCCATCGTCGTCGGCAAGACCAACCTGCCGGAGTTCGCTGCGGGCGGCAACACCCTCAACGATGTCTTCGGCGTCACCCGCAATCCCTGGAACCTGCGCATGAGCGCCAGCGGTTCTTCCGGCGGCAGCGCCGCGGCGCTGGCGGCGGGGCAGGTGTGGCTCGCCACCGGCAATGATTTCGGCGGCAGCATCCGCACACCGGCGGCATTCTGCGGTGTCAGCGGCCTGCGCCCGAGCCCGGGCATGGTGGCGCGGCTGCAGAAGCAGCCCTTCAATCCGTTGTCGGTCGAGGGGCCGATGGCACGCACGGTGGCCGATGTCGCGCTGATGTTCGATGCCGAGGCCGGCTTCGATGCGCGCGATCCGCTGTCGCCGCGTGATTCGCTACCGTCCTTCGCGCAATACGCCGCGCAGCCGCAACGGCCGCTGCGTGTGGCAGTCAGCGCCGACCTCGGCATCGCGCCGGTGGTCGACCGCGAAGTGCGGGCGATGATCGACGCGGTGGCGGCGAAGCTCTCTGATGCGGACGTGCAGGTCGAGCACGTGCATCCCGATCTGCATGACGCAGGCCAGAATTTCCTGACCCTGCGCGGCGCGGTCTATATCGCGCGCATCGCGCCGCTGCTCGCGCAGCACCGCCATCTGCTGAAGCCCGAGGTGATAGAGAACGTCGAGTTCGGCCTCGGCCTGAAACTGACCGATGTGGTCGCCGCTGAAATCGCGCAGGGCGAGGTGATCCGCCGCGCCGCGGCGTTTTTCGGGGATTACGACCTGCTGATCTGTCCGGCCACGCTGTGTCCGCCGTTTGATGCGGACTGGCGTTATCCGGAGCAATGGGATGGTGTGCAATTCAGCGGTTACATGCACTGGCTGATCCTGACCTATGCCGTCACGCTGACCGCCTGTCCGGTGCTGGCGCTGCCGGGCGGGTTCACGTCTTCGGGATTGCCGCTGGGCCTGCAGGTGATCGGCAGGCCGAAAGGCGAGGCGGCGCTGTTTGCGCAGGGTGCCTGGATTGAGATGCTGCTGGGGCAGGCGGCTGCAACGCCGATTGATCCGCGCGTTGTCGAGGCTGGACTTGACCATTATAGTTAGTTGATAGGTTTTTCATGGCATCGTGGCCGCCGTTGCCGTATTCCCTCCATACAGCGATCAGCGAATTTGAACAATCTCAGTGCGCGCATACGTATCGTCCTGCTGGTGCTGGCAGCGATATTGCCGGTACTGGCGTTGACGCTGTACAACGGATTTCGCGAACGTTCCGCCGCGGAGGCGGCCGAGCATGACGAGCTGCGCCTCGTCGCGGAACTGACCGCCAAACGTCCGGAGCAACTCCTGCTCCATGCCCGCCAGTTGCTGCAGGCGATTGCCGCCAACAGCGACGAACTGCTGCGTGACCCCAATGCCTGCCGCGCCTATTTCAAGAGGATGGCCCTCGAAAACGAAGGCGTTTTCCGTTCGCTGGGCGTGATCCTCAAGGACGGTCATCTGCACTGCAATTCGGCGTTGCCCGATGCGGTCAGTGTCAATGTCGGTGACCGCAGCTATTTCCGCCAGGCGCTGGAGAGCGGACGTTTTACCGTGGGTGAATTCCAGGTCGGCCGCAATTCACGGCAGTCCGGCATCAACTTTGCACTGCCCGTGCTTGATGACGAAAGCCGTGTCCGCGCCGTGCTGTTCGCCGGACTCAATCTCGAGAAATTCATAGAGCACGGTGAATCGCGCCGGGATGACCCCGAGCGGCTCGCGGAAGGCCTGGTGACCACGATCCATGACCGCAACGGCGTGGTTCTGGCGCGCTACCCGGCCAGCGAAAACATGGTGGGTCAAAAGGGGCAGGATCCCTTTTTGCTGAAAATCACGGCGCGACACCGGGGCGGGGTGTTTACGGCCGCTGATGCCGGCGGCGTGCAGCGCCTCTATGCGGTGGAGCATGTTGGCCTCAATCCCGACGGCGTGCCGCCGATCGGCGTTGTTGTCAGCAAGCCCGTGGATGTGGTGTTTTCCTCCGCCAAGCAGGCGTTGCTGGATACGATTGTCGGTATCGTCATCGTGACCTTGCTGGTTCTCCTCGCCGCCTGGTATGCATCAGGGGTGTTCGTGCTGCGCCGATTTCACACCCTGCTGGAGGTTGCGGCACGCATCCGCTCCGGTGACTACGGCGCGCGTGCCGGTTTTGGCGAAGGGCGTGACGAACTGATCCGCATCGGCGCGGCCTTCGATGAAATGGCCAGCGAGCTGCAGGCACGCGACAGCCAGCTGCAACAGATGATGCGGCAGCTCAATGAACAGGCGATCACCGACCAGTTGACCGGTTTGCCGAACCGGCGCTACCTCTGGGACCGGCTGGTTTCCGAGCTGATGCGCAGCAAGCGCAGGGGTGCGCCGCTTTCCGTGTTGCTGTTCGATGTTGATTTTTTCAAGCTGTTCAATGATCGCTGGGGTCACGATGCCGGCGATCTCGTACTCAGGAACATCGCCCATGTCATCCGCAAGGTGATACGTGGCTCTGACATCGTGGCGCGCCACGGCGGCGAGGAATTTGTCATCGTGATGCCGGAAGTGAATGAGGATGTTGCAGCAGCCCGGGCCGAGGAATTGCGCCGTGAAATTGAGGCGCTGCGCCTGACTTTTCAGGGCGAGGAACTGGGTGTGATCACGGTGTCGATCGGGGTGGTCTGCAGTCCACAAAGCACGGATACCGCCGAAGACCTGGTTCGCAGCGCGGATCACGCGATGTATGAGGCCAAGCAGGGTGGCCGCAATCGCATTGTGGTGAAGCGTCTGGACACCGCCGCGGGATGCGGTGGATAAGCACAAAAAAAGACCCCGGCTTGCCCCCCAGGAGGACTTCCTTCGGGGCGCGCCGGGGAAACAGGGGTTCCTTGAGGAGGGTCGTGCGTGGGTTCAGCGCGGGCGCAACCTGCGGTCGCGCCCGGTGTTGAAGCCTTACTTCATCCGTTTGCCGATTTCATGTCCGGCTGCAGCGCCGGCACCGGCGCCGGCCACGGTTCCGACCGTGCTGCCGCCCGTCAGTGCGGACCCGACCACGCCACCGATGACGGCACCTGTGGTGGCGCCAATCTGGGCATTGCTGGGGTTCGAGGAGCAACCGCCAAGCAGGAGCGCTGTGGCGAACATGGCCGCGGCGGTAAGACGCAGGGTGCTGCGTTGGATGGTTTGACCGGTCATCGTGGTTATGCCTCCAGTTCAATGAAATCGCCATAAAGCTATGCAGGGGTCGTGCCAGATAAAAATATTAATTAAAACAATGGGTTATGCAGTAACGGCAATGATGTTCTGTCGCCATTGCCCGACATTTTGAAAAGGTCGCACGCAGCGGCCTGTTTTTATTTGGTATTTTTGTCGTCCGCCAACGACAGTTGGGCATGTCCCGCCCTGTGTATTTTTTCACGCCGGTTTTCCGGCTGTGTTGTCCGGAATTCGACGCTGCTTTCACTTGTACTGCCTGCCGTTTACCGTTCGTCCGGCGCCAACCCTCGCTGGTCGGTCATGGATGCAGGCACGGGAGTTGCGAGAGTCCGGTCAGCAACACCAGAGTGGGAGTAATGCCATGAGCCTGATGCTGATCATGATGTGGGTATTTTTTGGACTGATTCTCTGTGTCGCGGGTCCGCGACTCGGGCGCCTGCTGCGCAAGGCGGCACGCGGCTGCGGCTATTTCGCCGAGACCACGCCGCCGCACCGCCCGGCAGGCCGCACTTGAGCAAAGGCAGCACCAGCGGTCTCGCCCCCGGCGTGCGCAAGCGCGAGGTCTGGTCCTGGGCGCTCTACGATTTCGCGAATTCGGGCTACACCACGGTGGTGATCACCGCGCTGTTCAGCGCCTACTTTGTCGCCGAGGTGGCCGGCAACGAACCCTGGGCCACGTTTGCCTGGACTTCGGCGCTGGCCGTTTCCTATGCGCTGATCATGATCACCGCACCGCTGCTCGGCGCATGGGCTGACCGCCATGCTGCAAAAAAACGGCTGCTGTTGCTGACCACCGCAGGCTGCGTGCTGTTCACCGCGGCGCTGTCACTGGTCGGCCGTGGCGATGTGGCGGCGGCGATGGCGCTGATCGTGCTGTCAAATTATTTTTTTGGCTCCGGTGAAAACCTGATCGCGGCTTTTCTGCCCGAACTGGCGCGCGGTGAAGCGCTGGGCCGGGTGTCCGGCTGGGGTTGGGGCCTGGGTTATCTCGGCGGGCTGGTGGCGCTGGGCCTGTGCCTGGCCTATGTCAGCCATGCGCAGGCGGCAGGCGCCGGCGCCGCCGAATTTGTCCCGGTGACCATGCTGCTCACCGCCGGCCTGTTCGTGATCGCGAGTGCGCCGGCCTTCCTGTTCCTGCGCGAACGCGCGCAGCCGCGCCCCGATGCCGCCGCGACCTCGCTGGCGGCTCTCGCCGCGGCGGCGTTGCGGGTGTTGCGTGAGTTTGCCGACCTGCGCCGTTTCCTGTTCTGCCTGTTGTGTTACCAGGCCGGCATCCAGACGGTGATTGCGCTGGCCGCGATCTATGCGCAGCAGGCGATGGGTTTCACGCTGCGCGACACGCTGCAGCTGATACTGGTGGTGAACATCACCGCCGCCATCGGTGCGCTGGGTTTTGGTTATTTGCAGGACCGCTTCGGCCATGTGCGTTCCATTGGCGTGGTGCTCGCCGGCTGGATCGTGACCGTGCTGCTCGCCTGGTCGGCGGACAGTGCGGGATTGTTCTGGCTGGCGGCCAACTGCGTCGGCCTGTGCCTCGGTTCCAGCCAGTCCGCGGGGCGGGCGCTGGTCGGCTGGTTCAGCCCGGCGGGTCGCGAAGCGGAGTTTTTCGGTTTGTGGGGGCTGGCGGTCAAGTGTTCGTCGATCCTCGGCCCGCTGACCTACGGCGCGGTGTCGTGGCTGACCGGCGGCGACCACCGGCTGGCGATGCTGATCACCGGCGGTTATTTTGTGATCGGCTTGCTGCTGCTCGGCGGCATCGACGCCGGGCGCGGGCGCAGGGCCGCTGAACAGGGATGAACAAAAAAGACGGGTGGAACAAAAAGACCCGCGCGGATGTTGAATAAGGGAATGCAAGACAAGGGATGGGATGGAAGTTTCGGATTAAAGTGGTTTGACCAAACAAGGGGCAGGTGAAGGCATGCTGAATTTTCTGGGAGGCGCCAAGGTCGATCATCCGATGGCCGACGTGCGCAAGGCGAAGGAAATCATCGCCGAGTTGCCATCCGACCCGCTGAAGGCGCTGGCCGAGATTACGCAGTGGCTGGAAAGCCTGCGCGAGACCAAGGCTTACAAACTCGAGCGCCTGTTCGAGAACATCGACCTGCTCGATGCCGCGGCAAAAAACCACCAGCGCAAGCTGGCGCAGGATTATTTCGCCACCTCGCGCCAGCAGAAATTCCAGGAGAACCGGCTGTGGAGCAGCAGCTTCAATTTCTGGAAGGCGCTCAGCGATGCCTACCTCGAGTGTGTCGCGCGCTTTGAAGGCACCCAGACCGGCGGCACCGCTTTCCGCAAGAACCTGCCGATCATCGTCGCACGCACGCTGCGCGCGCTGACGCTGCAATTGAAATGGATACTGGTGCGTTACGGCCCGGTCGACAGCCAGGTGTGGATGGATATCGGGCGCCTCTACCAGTTTGCCGAGGCTTCGGGGACAGCCGAAACCACGGTGGCGATCTATCCCGGTTCACACGGCGGCGGTTCGGTGCGCCAGGAATTCCTGAAGGCGGTGATGCTGGCAGCGTCATCAACCGACGGACTGAGCCCGATGCGCCAGGAACTGGCGGAGCGCGCAGTCGCGCATTTTTCACCGGGCTTCCGGCTGGCGCAAAAGCCGGGGCCGGGCTGCGGCTACTGTTTTGACATTGCCGGCGGCAAGCCGCCGTTCCGGGTGATGGGCGGGCGCCTGGCCGATTCGCCGACCGCGCGTTATTTCGGCGCCGGAGAGGCATTCGCCGCACTGCAGCGTGTCGAGGGCATCGTTGTCAATACCGGTGCGATTCCCTCCGATGTCCACCTCGGCGGCGTGTATGACAAGGACGCGGTGATCCCGGTGCTGCGCCACCTGCTGCTGTACTGGGGCGACGACGCGCCGGCGCGCAGTGCGCAGCGGCGGCAGACAGTGTCGCGGATGACCGTGCTGCACGGCATGGATGAAATCCTGCGCACCCTTGATCCCGGGAGCAGCGACGAACTGGATTTCAGCGACCCTGCCGAGGCTGAAAATTCCGCCGAGAGCTGGATTGTCGAAAACGTCAGCGAAGGCGGCTATGGCGCGATCATTCCCGCCGCAAAAAGCGACTGGGTGCGGGTTGGCGCGCTGATCGGCGTCAAGACCGAGGTGGCAAAACATTGGGGCGTGGGTGTCATCCGCCGCGTCACCCGCGATGAACACCAGCAACGCCGTGTCGGCATCCAGGCGCTGTCGACGGTGGTGATTCCGATCCGCGTCGGCAAATCCGGCGCCGGCACGGATCCGGCGCTGCTGCTCTCCACCACGCCCGACAAGCAGGGCGAGGTCGGCGTGGTGATGCGTGCCGGCATTTTTAATTCCCGCGACAGCCTGAACATGACCGTCAACAACAAGCCATACCTGCTGCTGCCCTCCCGGCTGGCCGAAGGCGGCGAGGATTTTGACTGGGCCAAGTTCAAGGTCATGCAGCGTTCCGATTGATCCAGCCAACGCAATGAACAAACTGGAACGTGTGCGCGCCGCGCTGGCCGGCGCGGCGGTGGATCGCCCGCCGTACGGTTTCTGGACGCACCTGCCGGGCATTGATCTGGACCCGCCGCGGCTGGCGGAGGTGACCGCGGCATTCGCCGC
>JAIENU010000013.1 GCA_019751125.1 Burkholderiales bacterium
TACAACTTTGCGCAGACCGGCAATCCGCTGCTCAATGTCATCGGCGAGACCGAGGCGCTGCTGGACATGCCGCAGTCACGGGTGCGGCTGCTGGTGGTGCCGCTCGACTGGGCGCTGGGGTTTGTCTATGCCGAAGGCACGGCGCCGCGGATTGACCTCATTGCGGCAAATGTGCCGGCGCCGCGGCCTATTTCGTGGGACAGCGCGCTGCGCGAAGCGATGAGCCTGCCGCGGTCACAGGCACTGGTGGCGACACTTGCCGTGATTGCCCGTTCCAAGGATCGAGCCGGCGCGGCACGCCGCCTGTTTTATGAAGCCGCGGATGAGCCGTACCGCTGCGCCGATGGTGCGCTGGCCCGTGACTTCGATCCGCTGTTCCGCGGCAAATGTGTCGGATTCCGAGCCGACGGCAGCGCGACCTTCGCCGACCAGAAGCGGGTCAGCGAGGCTTCGGCGCCCGCGGTGCTGGCGCAGGCCGCCAGTGCCTCGTCGCAGTACGCGCGGGCGCTGAAAGCAGTGCCCGCGGAGTCGCTGCTGGCCCAGCTGAGCCGGTTGCAGCAGGCGGCACGCAGCAAAAATATGCGCATCCTGTTTCTGATGCCGCCGCTGCTGCCGCAGCTTGATGCCCGGCTCGCAGCTTCAGCGCACAGCGGCGAGAAGCTAAGCGGCACCAAGGCGGCGTTGACACAGTGGGCCGCGCGCGAAAACGCGACTCTGGTCGATGCCGGACCGTCAGAGCGTTTTGGCTGCACGGCGACCGAGTTCATCGACGCCCACCACGCCTGGCCGTCCTGCTACCGTAAAATCTTCGCGCAGTTGCAGGCCCTTCCTGTGCTCAAACCATGAATCCGGACATCACGAGCGCCAACCTGGCAGCCACGCGTCGCTGGTGGTGGCTGTTCGCCATCGCTGCTGCGAGTTTCCTGCCGGCGCTGGGTTTTTATTATGTCGGCGAAGAGGCGATTTTCCCGAAGTCGGCGCTGGAGATGTGGTGGCATGGCGAGCCGATCCGTCGCCTGCTGTTCGGCGTTGACCTGCAGCACAACCCGCTGTTCACCTGGCTGATCATTCCGCTGTCGGCATTGCTGGGCTGGGAGTGGATGCTGGTGGTGACCCGCGGCATCACGATTGCGGCGACAGTGCTTTCCGGGCTGGTGGTGGCGGGGCTGGCGCAGGTGCTTTATGCCAACCGGGCATTCAGCGCGGCGGCCGCGGTGATTTATCTGACGCTGCTCGACCTGTTCCTGTATCGCGGCTGGCTGGCCTATGTTGATCCACTGTTCGGTCTGCTGGTGTTTGCTTCGATCGCGGCGCTGTGGATTGCCTGCGAGCGGCGCAGCACGCCATGGCTCTGCGTGGCAGTGCTGGCGCTGACGGGGGCATTCCTTGCCAAAGCACTGACGGCCTATGCCTTCTACGGCGGTGCTGCCATCGTGCTGCTGTTGCGTGGCCACTGGCGCTTCCTGCTCGGTCCGGCAAGCTGGGTGCTGCATATGGCGGCGCTGGCCTTCCCGCTGCTGTGGTTCAAGTTCGTGATGGCCAGCTCAGGGCAGGGCACACGCATGTTCAGCGAGATTGTCGCCAAGCTGATGCCGCAGAGTTTTGCCGACTATGCGCTGAAGCTTGTGGCCTATCCGATGGAGGCCCTGCTTTGTGTGGCGCCTGCCGGCGTGATTGCGCTGTGGCTGCTGCTGCGGCGTCGTGTCGATGCCGGTGGTGACCGTCACCTGATCACCGCGGTGTTGATTCTGCTTGCCGGATTTCTGCCGTACTGGCTGGCGCCGCAAAGCCATGTGCGCTATCTGGTGCCGCTGTATCCGCTGGCCGGCCTGGTGATTGCGCGGCTGCTATGGCTGGCCGGCGAGGGTGCGCTGGCTTCAACCCGCAAATGGCTGATCGGGCTGATCGTGGTCAAGCTCGCGGTGGTGCTGGTCGCGTTCCCGATCTACCAGCAACGTTATCGCGGCGCCAACTATGCCGAGGCGGCGCAGGCCATCATTGCGCGCACGGCGGGGCAGCCGCTGTACACGCTGAATGTCAGCGCCAGCGGATTGTCGGTGACGGCCTATATCGACGTGGCACGCCTGCCATTGCAGCCCTTGAGTTTTCCGCCAGTCGAATGGCGTGACGGTTTTGTGCTGGCCTATGACCCGGACGAAAAGATCGGCCCGGTCGCCGAGCAGTACCGCCTCGGCGGCAACACCTTGTATCTGCTTTGCCGCGGCAGCGCCTGCACGGCTCAGCCCGCCGCAGTTCAGCCCACGGCGGGTTTGCGCAAATAGGCGAGCATGTCGTGGCCGCGGCCGGCGAGCTGCGCCGGCAGGTTCAGCAGTTCGGCGGCCAGTTTGCCCGCAACATAAAGCGGGCGCGGCGTGTTTTCCTTGTCGTGGAATTTCACCCGGGCGGTGTCGAGGCGGGCGACTGCGAAACCGGCTTTGGCGGCGATTTTTGCCATCGAGCCGGGGTTGTAGAAGCTGATGTGGCCGCCGTCCTTCTGCATGTCGAAATAATCCCAGCCTGAGCCCATCGCGGCGGCGGTCCAGCTCGCGGCGTTGGCAGTGCTCACCAGCAGGATGCCGCCGGGCTTCAGCACACGGTGGCATTCGGCGAGCAGCGGCAGCGGATCACGCAGATGCTCGATGACCTCGAACAGCGTCAGCGCATCGAAGCTGCCGTCGGGGAAGTGTTGTTCTTCAAGCAGGCCGGTGCGCACCGGTACACCCGCGGCACGCGCCGCTTCGGCGATGCGCGGCGCCGGTTCGACACCTTCGGCGTGATAACCGGCGGCGATGGCGGCGGCGACAAACTGGCCGCGCGAGCAGCCGACGTCGAGCACACGAATATCCGCGGCAGCTTTGCCGAGCAGTGCCGCGATGCGCGACAGGCGTTGCCGTGCCACGGCTTGCCGCCGTTCGAGTTCACGGCCTTGCGGTGTATTGAAATCCGCGGCGTTGAACTGCGCCATGGTTTCGTTGTAACGCGCGGTGCTGGCCCGGCTCAGCAGCTGACCGCAGCCGCTGCAGCGGCGCAGTGCACCTTCGGCAACGACGATGTCGGTATCCGTGATTGCTGCCGTGCAGCCGACCGGACAGGCCGTGACATAAGGTCCGGCACCAGGGTTTTCAGAGGGGTTTTGCATAAGCCATTGTTTTTAAACAAGAAATTACTTTATCCGCGGTCAACTGCTGCAGGCAGTCGCTGGCACTGCCGAGATGGCGGTCGCAGCCTTCAAGCCCGCAGGGTACACAGGCGGCGCGGCCTTGCACCAGTTGCACATTGCCAACGCGCTGGTCACCCAGCCGCTGCCAGGGATTGTGTGTCGGAGGGTGTCCCTTCGGCCACGGCGCCCATTTCACCGGATCCGTCGGGCCGAACAGTGCAATGGTCGGCACACCGGTGGCGGCGGCGATGTGGGTGATAGCGGTATCGGGCCCGACAAAAAACTGTGCGCGCGCGATCAGTGCCGACGTGCCGCCCAGCGTGAGGTATCCGGCCGCGTTGATGACGCCATCAGGCAGTTGTCGCGCAATCGCATCGACCTGGGCTTTTTCTTCAGGATCGGGGCTGCCGGTGAGTGCGACACGAAAACCGTTGTCGATCAGCCAGCGCGCGACGGTAATCCAGCCATCTTCGCGCCACTGCTTGTAGCGGAACTTGGGCCAGGGATGGAGCACGGCGAGTGCGCCGCAGGGGTCCTGGAGCAGCGCATCCACGGCCTGGCGGTCGCTGTCGTTCCACGACACGACCACTTCGGATTGCGCGGTGATGCCCAGTGCGTCGGTCAGCGCCAGATGGTTGCGCAGCGTGTGCATGTCATCGGGGTCGAAGGCCACCCATTGATCCAGAAAGCGCCTTTTCCAGCGCTGGTTCGGCCAGTCCACCAGCAGGCCCATGCGTTTTTTGCCGAACAGCCAGGCGTACAGCGTCGGCCGGTCGCTGGGCACCAGTGACAGTGCAAGGTCGTATTTGCGAAACAGTTGGCTGATCAGTGCGATGTGCTCACCAGTGCCGGGCCGTTCGGGCACGACGTGAATTGCATCAAGATCGGCATTGCCGGCGAGTACGCCCTGGGTGCCGGCAAACACCAGCGCCTCAACATGCGCATCGGGCCAGGCGTTTTTTAGCGAGCGGATCAGCGGCGTGGCAAGCAGCACGTCACCGATGCGGCGGGTGACAATGACCAGGACGCTGCGCGGCGGCGGGGCGCTTTCGCTCATGAATACTGGTCGAGCCCGCGTTCGGCGACGGTGCGTGTCGAGGCGAGCAGTGCGTCGAGGCGGCGCTGATTTTCCGGCAGGCGGCTGCGGTCGTTTTCACGGTGCCAGAGGTGGAACAGCGGTGTGGCGAAGCGCGCACTCTTGTGCAGTACGCCGGCATTGATCAGGCGGATCACCAGGTCGGAGTCCTCGAGGCCCCAACCCGAGTACGCTTCGTCAAAACCGTTAACCTTGGCCAGATCATCACGCCAGGCAGCGAGGTTGCAGGATTTGATGCCCTGCCATTGCCGCGGGTGGCGGCGGCGGAAATCGCCGTCCGGCAGCCGCAGCAGCGGCAGCAGGCGGTTGATGTCGCGTTTTATCCAGGCACAGAGCCAGTGCCCGATACTCCAGGCATGCAGCGGCAGGCGTTCGGCCAGCGCACGCCGGGTGAAGGTTTCCGATAGCAGCACCCGGTTGCCGCCGAGAAAACGGCCGCGTTCGGCAAGTGCGAGATGGCGTCGCACAAAATCCGGGGGCGGCACACAGTCGCCGTCGATGAAGATGATGTATTCCGCCCGGGTTGCCGCTAGCGCGCGGTTGCGCGCGGCGCCTGGACGGAAACCGAGGTCTTCCTGCCAGATGTGATGCAGCGGGAAAGGAGCGCGCTGCTTATATGTTGCGATCAGCTGGCGTGTATCGTCAGTGGAACCGTCATCGGCGATCAGCACTTCAAAGCCGCCGCAGTCCTGTGCGAACAGGCCATCAAGCACGGCGGCCAGTGCATCCGGGCGGTTGTAGGTGGTGGTGATGACGGCGGCGCGGGTCACGGCTTGCTGTTGTCGATCTTTTTGTCCGATTGCTCGCCGAGTAGCATCAGCTTCAGGTAGCGGTAGTACGAACCTTCACCGTTGGCCACGGCAAGCATGAACCCTTCGCGGCCGTCGAGGAAACCGAGGCGCAGGAAGTAGGTGCGGAAAAAAGCCCAGCTGCCATGCAGCAGCGCGGTCCAGATCGAGGCGCGGCGGCCGTTCTTGTGGAACATCCGTGAGGAGGATGAGGAATAGAGATTCATCTTGCCGATCATCTGGTCGAGGTCGGTGATGGCCTCGTGCATGATCGGCTGGAGCAGCTTGCCGGTAGTGCCCTGGATAATCAGCCGGTCGTGGGTGTGATCCTCGGAGAAGCGCGAGGCATCGCGGCGGAACAAACGTACCACGTGATCCGGCCACCAGCCCGAGTGTTTCATGAAGCGGCCGCAGAAGCTGGAGCGGCGAGGGATGGCATAGGCGGCGTGCTTGCCAGGCATCGCCAGTGTCTTTTGCACCTCATCGTGAAGCTCGGCAGGCATCCATTCATCGGAGTCGAGCGATACGATCCAAGTGCCCTGAGCCTTGTCCAGCGCGCGGTTTTTCTGCGGACCGTGGCCTGGAAAGTCCGGCGTGCGGTAAAAGCGCGCGCCGAGTTCCGCGCAGATCGCCTCGGTGGCGTCGGTGCTGCCGGAGTCGACAACGATGATCTCGTCGGCCCAGGCCACGGATTCGAGGCAGCGGCGGATTGTCGGCTCGGCGTTCTTGGTGATGATGATGGCGGAGACGTTCATGCGGATTGTCCGGTTGGGGTGTCGCTGCGATAGCCGGCAAACAGCAGGCCGCTCATCCAGGCAAAGAACAGGCCCTCGGCATGGTCGAGCAGGAAGGAGTTGAACAGGCAGCCGATCGCCATGGCGATGACCAGGCCGCGGGCGAGGCCGGTTTCCATCGCGGTGGTCAGGCGGATTGCGCATCGCCATGACACGATGAACAGGGCGAGCATCGCCATCAGGCCGACCAGGCCGGTCTGTGCGGTGATCATCAGGTATTCGTTGTGCGGATTTGTGGTCGGCAGCATGTCCGTGCCGGCCACTTGCTTGGCATAGGCGGCGGGGAAGCCGCCGGTGCCCACGCCCAGCAGCGGGCGTTCGGCGATGATGGATGCGCTATTGCCGAAGAATTCCAGTCGCAGTCCGGAGGACGAGTGGCGTTGGCCGACACCGGGCTGCCATTGTGACAGTTCTCGCTGAAAGGCATCCACCCGGCTGGCGATAGGTCCCGGAACGTAAATCAGGGCGGCGATAGCTGCCGCGGCTGCAATCAGGGCAGCCATGCGTGTGCGGCCGGGCAAGCGGGCGATGATCAGCCACAGCGCCAAGGCGACGAGAATCAACTGGCCGGTCGCACCCTCGACCATCAACAGTACGTTGACGGCCGCTGCCAGGGCTAGGATTGCCCACAGGGTTCGAATTCGTGGCGCAGTTGAATCTGTAAATGCAAACCAGACAAAAATCAGTGCTCCGAAGGACATCAGGAAATTGTGCGTAATTCGGAATTTGAATACGACCGGTGAATCGACTGAGCCGGAGATGATGCCTCCGTGAGGCAGGGCGCCAGCCTTGACCAAAAGGGACAGGAACAGGATCAGCAGGGACATCCCCGCAAAGGCCATCAGGCCCAGACGGCGTGTTTCAGAACTCCGGAAGTAATGCAAAAACAGGGGGATAAATGCGAGGTCGAGATACTTGAGCGCAGTTTTATACGCACCACTGGCATCCGACCAGGCGAGGGCGCCGAAAATGACTGAAGTGAACAGTAATGCAGCCAAGCCTACGGGATTGCTGCGCGCAACCGTCCATTTCTCGCGGTATGCGCCACCTGCCAGCCAGCACAACAGGATCACGGCCAGCAAAAGGTTGTCGAGGGCGACAGAGCAGGGAATCGTCGCGCCCAAGGCGATTGCCGCCGCCCGGCCGCTCCGTTCGACTCCTGCTGCAGCGTGGATGAGATTCACGACTGGTGGGCCTGGTATTCCGGGATCCATGCGGACAGCTGGCGCTTGACCTCGGTGGCCCCGGGTTGCCCGGCACCGCTAAGCCACTGGTCGAAAAGTGCTAATAACCCGTCGTCTGTTGTCCGGGCTTTCGCCACGCGCAATTTTGGGTGAGGAGTGGCCAGCGAATTTTCGTCGGCAGCCAGCACCTCTTCGTACAGTTTTTCGCCGGGGCGCAGGCCGGTGTAGGTGATGCGGATTTCATCTTCGCCAAGACCTGACAGCCGGAT
>JAIENU010000167.1 GCA_019751125.1 Burkholderiales bacterium
ACGGTGTAATTGGTCGAGCCGGTTCCGGCAAGGGTCAGCCCGGTGACCGGCGCGGTCACGTTGGTGGTGATGCCGGCAACTGCGGTGGCGGTCCAGGTGTTTGCTTGGGGTGTTCCGGAGAGGGTGAACGGCCCATCCACGTCATAGGGCTTGCCGTCGGTCGCGGTGCCCGTGCCCGGCGCAATCGCTGTTTGCAGCATGGGGCTGCCCGACAGGGTTGTCGGAATGGCAAACTGCTGGCCAACCGTGCCTTCAATAAAGCCGGCGGGCTTGGTCAATTCTGACGGAACCCCGGTGATACCCAGCAGTGACAATGCTTTGGGCGTGATGGTGCTGGTGTTGTTGCCCTGCAGCGTCAGAATGTAATTGTCGTTGCCGTTGTTGATGGTGACAGCGTCGAGTGTCACCGTCCTGTTGTTGGTGCCAGCGTTCCGGTCGGCATAGGCTATGGTCGCCGCGGTCACTGCATCCCCGCTGACTCCCAGTTGCGAGGACAACGCGGCCAGATTATCGGCTGTGGTCGTGTAACCCAGGGTGGCATCGTAGATTTTGCCGACATTTGCCACAGTCAGCACCACAGGTTTGGGGTCAATGGTGACCGGCGCGTTGGTGTTGTTGAGTGTCGGCAACTGGTAGTTGCTGGCCAGTCCACCGTTGCTGCCGTTACCCAGGGCAATGGCGCGGATGAAGTTGCTGGCGTTATCCACTACGTTTTTACTGTCGGCCACGGCGCCGGTGTGGGTCAAGGTCTCCATGCCCACCAGCCCGGTGAAGGTCACCTGGTTGCCGGTCAAAGCAGTCGTGCCGTCGTAGGTCTTGGTCGCCGACAACTGGACCGGACGCCGGACAATCTCGCCCGCGGCAGTCGGCGTCGCAGGCAGGCGGTAGTTGTCGGCGGCGATGCCTTCGAGGCTGGCGCCGACGATGGTCACCGTGCCGGTGCCCACATTTTTCTGGCTGCCGTTGAAGGTGATGGTGGCCGCTGACAACGATACGTCATCCCCGGTATACGCACGGCCGTCATTGGCCGTGGTCGCGCCATCCCTCGGCACGACAGTGCCGGGCGGAGAATAGCTGCTGTTGCCGTCGTAATACTTGACTGCCTTGCCCACGAATCCGCTGAGACCATTGACGGAGAACGTCGGGTCACTGGTGGCGTTCGCGCCGTTGAACGTCGAAGCCTGCGGAAACGCAAACACCGACACCTCTTTCCTCTCGATGGTGACCTGGCTGCCGGTGACGGTGATCGGGTTGTAGTTGCCGGCCAGCGCCCCGCCACTGCCGGTACCCAGCGCGAGATCCCCCAGCGAAGTCAGCGCCATGTGGGTCACGTTTCCGTTATCCACCAGCACTTCGGCCTGACCAACACTGCCGCCCGTGGCGCCGGTGAGCGTGAAACTCTCGCCGTTGACACCGGTGGCCGTTAGTACATTGGCGGCGACCGTGGTTGTCCGGTCATAGACCCGGGCACCACTTAGCACCAGGTTGGCCTTGGTGATGGTGGCGGCCTGCGTGCCGAGGTCGAGCACGTAGTTGCTGTTGCCCGAAGTCAGGCCGCCGAAGGTGACGGTATTGGCGGTGGCCACATTCTTGTTGTTGTAGGTGCCGGTGGCGGTGCCGCTGAAATTGATGGTGTCGCCGGTGTAGGGCTTGCCGTCGCTGCTGCTGCCGGTGCCCGCGGCAATCGCGGTCTGCAGGGTCGGTGTGCCCGATACCACGGCGCTGGTGTTGCCGTCGTAGACCTTGCTAGCCGGCACCGAGAGGCCGCTGACGGTGACGGTCTTCGGCGTGATCTGGCCGATGTTGCCCGAGACGCTGGTGGGCAGGGTGTAGTTGCTGAAGTTGGTGGTGCCAGTAGCGACGTAATCACTCAAGGCCAGCGTCACCGTGACCGGGCGCGTGGTGGAGGCGCTGGCGTTGGGCCCGTCGGTAATGGTGCCGGTGGTCTTGGTCACCGTGGCACCGTCGCTGCCCTGCCAGCCGCTCAGGCTGAAGTTGGCATTGGTCAGGCCGGTGATGGTGCTGGTGCCGTCATAGATCTTGGTCAGTTGGGTGCCGCTGTCGACCAGGGTGCCGGTGATGGTGGTGGTGAGCACAGCGGGATCGATGACCAGCGTGCCGTTGACGAACTCGACGCGGTAGCCGTGCTGGTCACCGGGCGTGGCGACACTCACGCCGCCCGGGGTCACGGTGTAGCTGCCCGCGTTGGTCGGGTTCGCGGTCGAGGGGGTGTAGGTGACCGAGCCGGTGGTGACGCCGCCGGGGGTGCCTGTCGGGCCGGTGGTGCTGGTGAAGGCGGTAAAGGCGCTGCCGTTGTAGGTGGAGGTCTTGTTGTCGGCGATGACATAGACCGGCTGCAGCATCTGCTTGAGCAACGGGTATTGGCCGCTGCGCAGTTCCCAGGCAACGCTGGTGTCCCAGCCCGCGCCGGTGAAATTGGACGGCGTCTTCATCTGGTCGGTGATGAGGCCGGTGATGCTGTCGGCCGTGCCACCGCCTCCGGTCATCTTGCCGCTGGTGGTGGTGTCCCAGAAGCTGTTAAAGATGAAAGGGGTGAAGGCCATCGGGTCAAATACCTGGCCAACCAGGCCATGGGCATTGGTGGTGCCAGAGACTGCGCCAGTGGAATAGCTGCTGGAAATCGAAGCACCCGAGAAGCCGACCAGCCCGCCCACGGCGTTGATGCCGGTGACGTTGCCGCGGGCATAACTGTCGCCTACCGCAGCACCGACCACACCGGCAAGACCGCCGATGCCGCCCCGGCCAGTGGACAGGGGGGTTTCCATCATTAACGGGTCATTCGTCTGGTTGCCGCTGGTGGCGGTGACGGTGACGTTGGCATAGCTGCTCTGGATCGGGCCCGGACTGAAGCCGACCAGGCCGCCGATGCGGCCGACATCACCCGTGCCAGTGCCTTGCACGGTGCCCGTGGCGTAGCTGTTGACGATGAAGCCGTTGTTGTAGCCGGCGAGCGCGCCGACGTTCTGCGATCCAGCGATATTGACGTTGGTGACGCCGACGTTTTGGATCAGCCCGGCGGCGCCAACGCCGCCAAAGAGGCCGACATCGACATCCGCGCCGCCATTGGTGTGCTGCAGGCCGATGACCTTGTGGCCGAGGCCGTCGAAAATGCCCATGAACGGGGTGGCGGTGTTGCCGATCGGTGACCACGAAGCGCCGGGGGCAGTGATATCAGTGCCGAGCACGTAGTTGCCGGTAAGACCGCTGGAGATCGCGGCGAGTTGGGTGGCGTCACGGATGACGGTGTAGTTGATCACCGGGCCGTCTGTCGCGGCCTTGGTGCTGAAGGTCGCACCGGCAGCGAGGTTGACCGGCGCGCTGACGGTGTAGATGCCCGGCAGGAAAGAGAACATGTCGCCGGCCTGGGCAAATTCCAAAGCCAGCCCACCACCTGCGCCATTAACGTTGATCGGCGCATTGATGTGTACGTTGCGCCAGGCGGAGAGCGTGAGTTTCTTGTCGCTGGACCAGGTCACGCTGTCGTTAACGAAGATGTCGCCGTTGCCACTGCTGCTACCGGTGCCGCAGGGGGTGACACCGGTGCAGGATGCGCTGACATCGAGAGTCTGGATGGTGACGTTGCTTGAGGCGAGCGCGGTGCCAAGCGCAGTGCCGGTGATGTCGCCATTGGCGGCTGCAATCGTAAAGTCGTAGGGATCAAGCAGCCACTGCCCGGCGGTACCGAAAGGCGCGCTGGTGTCGATGCGCGCGCTATCCGCAATCTTGAGTTTGCTGGCGCTGGTTTCGATGAAACCACCGTTACCGGATTGGGTGCCGCCCTTCGCGCTGATGGTGCCGGAAACGTCGGTGCGGCTCGCCGGGTTGGCGAGGTCGGCGATTGCGAGCACCGTGCCACCCTTGCCGTTGGTGCCGGCATCAACGTTGATGCTGCCGCTGTGCTCGACCGCGCTGCTCGCCACCAGGCGCACCACGCCGCCGTCGGTCGTGATACCCCCGGCTTGAACAGTACCGGTATTGACCACCTTGCCGACCAGTTCATTGGCCGACTGAGCGGACAGGATCACCATGCCCTGGTCGGCCTGGATCAGGCGGCGGTTCTCGACCAGGGTGTTGATGCTGGCCTTGTCCACCTGCACGCCGACGAGGCTGCTGCCGGCAATATTGAGGGTGACCGCCCCGCCGGCAGCCAGAGCAGCAGCGCCTTGGCTCGCAACAATCACGCCTTCATTACGCACTTCAGGCGCCAGCAGCGCAACATACCGGCCGAACAGGTCGCCCTGGTTGAGCACGCTTCCTGCAGCACCTTCACGGGTGAACCGGAGGTGGCCCGACAGGAAATCCTCGTTGCGGATGTTGAGCGTGGAGGCAACAAGGCCGCCGACATCGACCCGCGCGCCGGGTCCGAATACCACGCCGCTGGGATTGAGCAGGAAGACCTGACCGTTGGCATTGAGGTTGCCGTAGATGGCCGAAGGATCTGCACCCAGCACCCGGTTCAGCGCCACCGCACTGGCATTCGGCTGCTGGAAATTGACCGTGGCGTTGGCGCCGATGTTGAAACTCTGCCAGTTGACGATTGCCCGCTGCGTCGACTGCTGGATGTTCATCGTCGCGCCCGATGTCGCGATCGAAGCCTGCCCGCCGACAACCTGGCCGCCCGTAGGCAGCGCATTCGGTGCAGGCACCTGGGCATGGCCAGCGAAAGAGGCGAGCGCGCCGGCCAGCATGGCAACGGCCGGCCTGACACGCGAGGGCTTGCCGCGCGTATTGGCGAGTTCGGAAGCAACAATCCATGTCTGGCGCGTTTCGCTCCAGATCAGTCGATACGTCTTGTTCATGTGGTGATTCCCTGTCGAATGCTCAGAAGCTCAGAACTGCGCGTTCAAACTGATCCAGGCACGCAAACCCTCATTTTTGCCGTCGGCATTGTTGCCGTTGGCATCACGCCCCGGATTGCTGCCCACCGGCGTCGCAAGCACAACGGACAGTGCCGTATTGCGCTTCGGGAGCCAGTCCAGGCTCACGCCTGCCCCCGAGAGCGTGTAGCTGTTTTCCAGACCCGGATTGCCGGCATTCCAGTTGGCCCAGGTCGTCTTGTTCAGGCGGATTCCGCCCGCGTCATAGAACAGGGTCACCCTCGCGGCATCGCCCAGCGAACGACGCAGATTGACATTAAGCAGCCAACCCTCGTCGCCAAGGCCCTCGCCCCCGGGATAGGCGCGGATGCCGTTGGGTCCGCCCAGGCTGATGCGCTCGGAAGAATCCAGGTTCTGGCCAGCGAACTGGCCGCGCAGCGCCGCAACGTAGCTCCAACTCGGGTTGAACTCGCCCTGGTTGCCCAGGTTGAACGCCAGCTTGGTGAATCCGCCGTTGGCGCCGCGCGTGGCACCATCGGCAGCCAGTGCAGCAGCATTGCGCTGGTCGCTTTCACCGAAATTCAGGCTGGCACCGAAACTGGTCTGCGTGTTCAGGCTGCCCAGCGCGTGCAACTGTGTGCCGGAAAACCCAAAGCTGGTCGTGGCAACTTCCCGGTTGCCGGTCTCAAGCGCGCCACTGCGATCGACGAGTTTCTTGATGTCGTGCCCGACAGTCAGATACAGCGAACGCATAGGGGTGCGCTGCAGCGGATAGCTGGCATAGATTCCGTAAGTTTTCGCCTCGCCCTTCAGGTCCAGTGCTGCAAAGTTGCTCTGGATCAGACGGTAATCGAGATAGGATGCGTTCACACCCACTCGCAATCCGCTGCCTCCCACAGCCAGGCTGTACTCCGCGCGTCCGTAACTGACACCCTCGGATGCGTTGATCAGCAAACTCGCCGAATCAAAGTTGCCCGTCGGATTGTTCAGGGCCAAGGAACCCTGAGCCTGAATTTCACCACTGGCGCGGGAGCCATGGTTATTGAGGCCGGCCGATCCGCTCCACAGCGGCTTGTCGACAACCAGCACCGCCACATCGGTCTCGGCCTCCTTGGCACCCTGCTGCAGCGAAGACTGCGCCTGTACGCCAGGCTGATCATTGAGAATGCTGATTGCAGAATCCAGCTGGAAGATACTGAACGGGGCACCCTTGGGCAGGTGATGATCGACAAAAGCAGCGACGCGCCCCGTATCGACGCGCTGGCCCTGCCTGTCGATGCGGAGGTCACCGCGTACACCCTCAATGACTTTCATCTCGACAATGCCGTCCCGGACATCCTGAGTCGGCACAACCACCCGTGCAAGATAGCCTCTCTGGAGATAATCACCGGTCAGTTGGCTGGCCAGCGATTCCAGCACCGCGAAATTGATCGTCTCCCCCACAAAGGGACTGATCCTGGACTGCAAATCGGCTTCCGCGACCAGCGTTGCACCGCTGAAACGGATGCCTTTGAGCAGGAAACTGGGGCCTGTCGGTGCTTTGACGACGGGCGGCGCCTTGGGCGCCAAGCTTGGAACGGGGGTCGGCTTGAATACCGGAGATTTGGGTTGCTCCTGCAGCAGCCTGCCGGCATCCGGCGCGACCTGCGCCAGCACTTCGGTCACTGTGCTCATGCTCACCGCTGCCAGCCCTGCCATGATGCCCGCTGCAATCCGCGCCATTATTACTTAACCCCTTGTTTTTAAAGCAAAATATTATTATATTGTTAGGATTTTATATATACCATCACAAGGGCGCAACGTTGCCCATGCCCAGTGTAGATGTCAAGCGTAATTCATGACTCAGACGGTGCCCCGGCGCCGGCCACCGGATGCGCGCTGCAACTGCGCCACCGCCAACTCGAGGCTTGCGCGGTAATGCTTGCGCGCTTCGTCACCGCGTTCGAGACGTTCATGCAGGCGCGCCAGTTCGAGGTGGGCGGAGTAAGTCGCTTCGACGGCAATACTGGCTTCGAGATAACTCTGTGCCTTGCCCCACAGCTGCTGCTGCGCGCAGAGCCGGCCCAGGGTGAGCAGCAGCGCGGCATCGTCGCGCCGCGTTTTCAGCCAGCGCTCGGCCTGCTCGATACGACGCAGCGCATCGGCGCCCGGCTTTTCGCCGTAGAGCTGCACCAGCGCGGCATCCCATTCCGCATCCAGCGCGGCTTCGACAATGACACGTGCCTGGTCGGATTCGCCGATTGCCTGGAATGCGGCCGCCGCCGCTGCGGCAATGTTCGCGTCGCGGCGATAACGTTCGGGCAGGCGTTTCCACAGCGCGGCCAGCGCCGCACCATCACCGGCCTGGCGCCGGATCATCTGCCGCCAGGCATGACGGCGCTCGGCATCGGCCTGCTCGGTACTGAACACACCGCGCTTCTCGAGCTGGTCGATCAGCGCCGGCGCGAGTTCCCACTGCGCGAGGCGCTGCCTCGCGCGCAATTCCAGGCGCAGCGCGGCGGTGTGCTTGACCGGCAGCGTGGCCAGCGCAGCCAGCGC
>JAIENU010000024.1 GCA_019751125.1 Burkholderiales bacterium
CTTGGCGAATACCAGGCGGCCGGCGATGTCGGTGAGCCCGCCGGGCGGCCAGGGGATGATCACCCTGACGGTTTTGGCGGGGTAGTTCTGTGCGTGTACCGGTGCGGGCAACAGCAGCGTGGTGGAGGCCAGCAGTGCTGCGGCAAAGATGGCGTGCTTCATTGTTGTTGTGCTCCCTGGATTGGTGCCGAGTTCGATGCGCATTGCTGCGCGGATGCGGCACGCAGCTTAACGCATCACCCGCAAGGGAAGCAGCCCCGGTGCTGCATGCGCTGGATGTTGCGACGCAGCGTGGCCTGGTTCGATTTCAGCCCCTGCATTTCAACCCCGCTTTAGTTCCGCCACTGATTTCACCAGTGCGCCATCCGCCCGCTTCAGCGGTTTTGTCGCGGCGCGGGTGATGCCGAAGGTCGGCACGTACTGCGAGTGTTTGCCCGCGCCACCGGTGACGATGATGATCAGGTCTTCGGGTTTCTGCCACATGTGCACAGGGGTATCCAGCGGCGCATTGGCGTACTGGTCGGCGTTCCTGCGGCGGAAACGCCGCGCGATGGTTTCTTCCGAGAAGCGCGACAGAGGGATCACGGCATCGTCATAAAGCCATTGCTTGACCTGGGCCTTGGTCATGCCCTTGCTGGCGACAGTGGCGGCGTGTTCCGGTCCGAAAGCCAGCACCGGCTGGCCGGCGTAATAGGCATTGTTCGATCCGGTGATTGCCATCGTGCCCGACACCATGCGCAGGATGCCTTCCGGCGTCAGGCTCTCGTGGTCGTTGACATTGTGCGGGCCCTCGGCGGCAACGACGGTGACGGTCGTGGCATCGATCGGATAACCCATCTCAACATGCAGCGGTTCCCAGGGACTGGCGGCTTCGTTTTCAGCCACGCAGAAGGTGAACTTCGCCGGAGTGCCGGCCGTGGCCATGTCGCCGGTGCCGGGAATCGCGGCGCCGATGTTGACCAGTGCCAGGCGCACTGCGCGGCCGATCGCGGCATTGGCGCGGTGATAGTTGCCCATCACGTTGTGGCCGGAGTTCAGTCCCACCTCGCGCGCCACCGGGCCGTTGAAAATCAGCATCGGCGTGCAGGGATGCGTGGTGGCCTGCGTGCCGTAGAGGTTGTACTGCTCTTCGGCGAGGGCTTCCAGGGCCAGCAGCACCAGCGGGAAATATTCCGGCCTGCAGCCGGCCATCACCGCATTGGCGGCGACCCGCAGCGGTGTGGCCGCGCCGAAACGCGGCGGGATTTTGATCACCGGCTCGTCAAAGTCGCGGTCGCAGTAAGCGAGCATGCGTTCGACCCGTTCCGGCGTCGGCGGGATCACCGGCAGGCCGTCACTCCAGCCCTTGGCGCAGAGGAATTCGAAGACCGCTTCCGGATCATCGTCACATTCGATCAGCGCGCCGGGTTTCTGCAGCAGTGTGGTGATTGCGGTCATGCTCATTTTCCCAGCACGTTTTCTTTGGAGGACTTGATGAACCTGAGCAGTTGCGGCATCGCCACCGCGGCGCGCTCGCGTACCTGTTCCATGTTCAGCCCGCCCAGGGGATGCTTGATTTCAAGCAAAGGCAGATCCGGCACGCCAAAGACCTTGGCCTGCGCCTTGCCCAGCTTCATGAATGAATCCGAACACACCACGGCGGCCAGCAGGCCGCGTTTGGTCAGTTGCGCCATGTCGTGGACACTCCACGACGTGCACGACCCTCAATCGGCCATGGCACTGACGACGAGGTCTGCCTCCTTCGTCAGCTGGTCGAGGATGGCGTCGGTCGCCGGCTTGCTGGAGAACGGTTTGCGCGTCATCACCACCGAATCGACCTTGAACTCCTTTTTGACGCCTTCGATGATCAGGTTCAGCAGGTGATCGGCATTGCCCTTGCTGTTGTCGAGCACGCCGAGGCGGATGCCGGCATCTCCCAGCGTGCGGCTGGATTTGAGTTCCGCGGCAGCTTCGACCGGCGCATCCGGCACCACCAGAAAAATCTTGCCCATGTCGTTTCCTTCACTTGTCCGATGACGATTGTTGATCTAGTTGTTGACTTTGATACCCGCCGCCTTGAACACCGGCGGCCACTTCTGCATTTCTTTTTTGATGTGTTCGGTGAATTTTTCCGGGGTGTAGCTGACCGGTTCAAACCCCTGGGCTTCCATCTGCTGGCTGATGTCGGGCAGTTTCAGCACGCGGTCGAATTCGGCATACAGCCGGTCGACGATGGGGCGCGGTGTCTTGCCCGGCGCGAGGATGCCGTAAAAGCCGTCGACCTCGTATCCGGGCAGCGCGGCTTCGGCCATGGTCGGGACATCCGGCAGGGCCTTCACGCGTTTGGCCGAACCCACGGCCAGCGGGCGCAGACGTCCGGCCTTGATGAAGGGAATCGCCGCACCCGGCGCGGTCATCAGCATGTGCACCTGGCCGCTGACCACGGCGGCAGTGGAGTCGCCGGCGCCCTTGTACGGGATGTGCGCCATGCTGATCCTGCTCATGTATTTCATCAGCTCGATCGACAGGTGACCGCCGGTGCCGGCACCCGACGAGGCATAGTTGAGTTCACCGGCGCGGGATTTGGCCAGCGCGATCAGTTCCTTGACCGATTTCACCGGCAGCGAGGGATGCACCACCAGCACATTCGGTGAAAACGCCAGCAGGTTCACCCGCGCGAAGTCATCAAGGGTGTCGTAGGGCAGTTTCGAATACAGGCTGGGGTTCAGGCCGTAGCCGGTGGCTACGATCAGGATGGTGTGGCCATCGGGCGGGGCCTTGGCGACGATTTCAGAGCCGAGGATGCCGGCTGCGCCTGGACGCAGATCAACCAGCACCTGCTGGCCCCAGTTTTCGGTGATGCGCGCGCCGAACAGCCGCGCCAGATAATCGTTGCCGCCGCCGGCGGATGAAGGCACGACAAAACGGATCGGCTTGTTCGGGAAGGTCTGTGCCTGCGCTGCCGTAACCAAGGGCAGCAGCATGCAGATCAGGGCGAGGATGTGTCGCATGTGAATTCCTGTAAATCCCGTGAACGGTGTGTGCTGCCGGCTTATTGCAGTTTCAGGCCGGCTTGTTTGACCAGCTTGCGCCATTTGTCGTATTCGGTTTTTGCCTGCTGCGTGAATTCGCGCGGCGGATTGCCGACCACCTCCGTACCGCCGGCCTCCATGCCCGCCGCGACCTTGGGTTCGTTGACCGCTTTGGCGGCTTCCTTGTACAGCTGCTCGACGATGGCGGGCGGCAGTTTTGCCGGGCCAAACAGGCCGAACCAGGCACTGACTTCGTAGCCGGGTACTGTTTCAGCGATGGTGGGCAGCTCCGGCAAGGCTTTCAGGCGTTTGTCGGTGGTCACCGCGATGCCACGCATGCGGCCGGCTTTCATCAGCGGCTGCGCCGAGATCGGGCTGCCGAGCATCCAGTTCACCTGGCCGGAGATCACCGCCGGATAACCGTCGGCCACCCCTTTGTATGGCACATGGGTCATTTTGGTGCCGGTCAGTGCGGTGAGCAATTCCCCGCCCATGTGCAGGATGCCGCCGGTACCCGAAGAGGCATAGGTCACCAGTTCGGGTTTGGCTTTGGCAAGGTTGATCAGGTCAGTCACGGTTTTTACCGGGAGCGAGGGGGTGACAACGATGATGTACGGATTGGTGGTGAGTTTGGTGATGGGCTGGAAATCGCGGATCGGGTCGTAGCGCACATCACGGATGGCGGCGTTGGTGAGATAGCTGCTGCTGCTCACCATCAGCGTGTAGCCGTCGGGTGTGGCACGCGCGACGATTTCGGCGCCGATGCTGCCGCCGGCACCGGTGCGGTTGTCGATGATGAAGGGTTGTCCCCACAGCGCGTGGTAATGCTGGCCGATCAGCCGCGCCAGGCTGTCGACACCACCGCCTGCGGAAACCGGCACCACGATACGCACCGGCCGCTCGGGGTAGCCTGCCGCAGGCGCGGCCAGCGGCAGGGTGAGCAGCGCACAGCCAAGGGCGTGGCGCAGCAGGCGGGATGCGATATCCATGAACTCCTCCGTTGATGTGGCACTGTTTTTCTGGGTCGGATCATGCCTTCATCAAACGCAGACGCCACTTGTCCGGCAATTATCGGACCGGCTCACTCATGAGTAAAATGAGATTATTGCAACAATTGTTTCTTGTCCGGCATCAATGACGGCCGGTGCCAACCCTCAAAAAAACAAACCCGGCCACAGGGGCCGGGTTTTGCGGAGGCCGCTTGTTGCCGGCCTGGTGTCCGCTGCCGCGGGATCAGGACTCCGCGGCCTTGTTCTCGATGACGCGCAGTTGCGGGCGCTCTTTCGGCGCGCGCAGTTCATGTTTGTCGGCAAACAGCAGGCACTGCGGGCCGATGTCTGCAATGGTGTTGCAGCCGAGCAGTGCCATGTTGCGGTGGATTTCGTCACGGTAGATCTGCAGTGCACGCGCAGCCCCGGCTTCGCCGCCGGCAGCGACGCCGTACAGCGTCGAGCGGCCGACCATCACCGCGTTGGCGCCCAGCGCCAGTGCCTTGACCACATCGCTGCCGCGGCGGATGCCGCTGTCCATGAAAATGGTCGCGCGCTTGCCCACGGCATCGACGATTTCCGGCAGCACCTCGATCGGCGACACGATGCCGTCCAGGTTGCGCCCGCCGTGGTTGGAGACGTCAATGCCGTCGGCACCGTGGTCCACCGCGGTGATTGCATCCTGCGGATCGAGAATGCCCTTGACGATCAGCGTTCCCGGCCAGATCTTGCGCAGCGCGTCGAGGTCCGCCCAGCTGATCGAATCGGTGCGCAGGCTGGAGCGGCCGACCGGGCCCTTGGTCATTTTTGCTTTTGCCGAGGCAGGATAGTTGGCGTACATCGGCATGCCGGTGGTGAGCAGGTAGCGCGCCATCACGCCGATCAGCCAGCGCGGATGGGTGGCCATGTCCCACATGTTCTTCAGGCCGAAGCTGAACGGCAGCGTGAAGCCGTTACGCTGGTTGTATTCGCGGTTGCCCGAGGACACGCCGTCGACGGTGACCACCAGTGTCTTGTAGCCGGCGGCCTTGGCGCGGTTGACCAGTTCGTGCGACATCGAGCGGTCAGGCCACAGGTAGAGCTGGAACCACAGGTCGCCGCCGGCCTCGTCGGCGACGCGCTCCATCGCGGTGATCGAACCGGTGGCCAGCGTGAACGGGATACCGGCTGCGCGTGCGGCCTTGGCCAGCTTGATCTCGCCTTCGTGCCAGAGCAGGCCGGCGACGCCGGTCGGCGCAATCACCATGGGCATCTTGTGTTTGACGCCGAAGATCTCGGTGTCCTGGCTGCGTTTTGACACGTCGACGAAGGTGCGCGTACGGAAGCGGATGCGGTCGAACACTTCGCGATTGTTGCGCAGCGCGACTTCATCCTCGGTGCCGCGGTCGACGAACTCGAAGAAACCCCTGGGCACGCGTTTCATCGCGATCTTGCGCAGGTCGAAAATGTTGTAGGCCTTCAGGTCGTCGCTCATCGGGGTATTCCTTTGCTGGAGGGCCGCGATATGCGGCACATTGTGGACTTGCTGCGCACTGGACCGCGCGAGAAGGGCGCAAAGATACCGCGAATCGCCCCGTAATGGCTAGTCGGGACCACGAACTGCCGGGGTTCGCATGCTGGGCCAGTCGACTATTCCGCGCGTATGCCGGCGGCCTTGATCACCTGTGCCCAGCGCGCCGACTCGTCACGGATCAGTGCGCCCAGTTCGGCGGGGCCGAGCAGCAGCGGGTCCATGCCCTGTTTGATCAGGGTGTTGCGCATGTCGTCGCTGTTCATCACCGCGCTGAGCGATTGGTGCAGGGTATCGATCGCCGGTTTGGGTGTTTTTGCCGGGACGAAGATCGCGCCCCAGGAATTGACGTCGAAGCCCTTCAGGCCCTGTTCGTCGAGCGTGGGCATGTCCGGCGCGCCGGGGGAGCGCCGCAACGTGGTGACGCCGAGGGCGCGCAGCTTGCCCGAAACCACATGCGGCATGGTCGCGGCGAGCCCCGCGCAGTACATCTGGGTCTGGCCGGCGATGGTGTCGACGACAGCCGGTGCGCCACCCTTGTACGGCACATGCAGCAGATCGAGGCCGGCCATCACCTTGAGCATTTCGACGCACAGATGCGGTGTGCCGCCGACGCCGGACGAGGCAAAGGACAGTTTGCCCGGCCTTGCCTTCGCGTAGGCGATGAACTCCTGCAGGTTCTTAACCGGCAGCGAGGCGTTGATCACCAGCATGTACGGCACCACCGCGATCAGCGTTACCGGCGCGAGATCCTTTTCCGGGCTGTAGCCGAGTTTTTTGTAGAGATGCGGCCCGATCGACAGCAGGCCGCCGGTGCCATAGAGCAGGGTGTGGCCATCGGCGGGTGAGCGCGCCACCAGCTCGGCGCCGATGTTGCCGCTGGCGCCGGAGCGGTTGTCGACCACGACATTGATGCCCCAGCGTTCGGTGAGTTTCGGCGCGACCTGCCGCGCGAGGATGTCATTGGAACTGGCTCCGGCGGGATAGGGCACGACGAGGCGGACCGGGCGGTTCGGATATTTTTCCGCGGCGATTGCCGCGCCGGTGCCGGCCAGTGAAACGATGCCGGCCAGCAGCGCGCCGGTGCAGATGCTGATGCGATGACCCATGCTCCACCTCCCCGCAGAGTACGGATGCTGCCGGCGGACGGGATGTCCGCCGTTTCCGGAACCTGTTTCTGGAACCGCCTTGCCGAAACTAGTTTTTCTTCGGCACGTACAAATCGGTGATCGTGCCTTCCGCCATTTCCGCCGCGAAGAACAGGGTTTCCGACAGCGTCGGATGCGGATGGATGGTGAGGCCGATGTCGTGCGAGTCGGCGCCCATTTCCAGCGCCAGCACCGCCTCCGCGATCAGTTCGCCGGCGTTGACGCCGACCATCGCTGCGCCGAGCAGGCGCCGCGTGTTCTTGTCGAAAATCGCCTTGGTCATGCCCTCGTCGCGGCCGGTGGCCAGCGCGCGGCCGCTGGCAGCCCAGGGGAAGGACGCTTTTTCGTATTCGATGCCCTGCGCCTGGGCTTGGGTTTCGGTGAGGCCCATCCAAGCGATTTCCGGGTCGGTATAAGCCACCGAAGGAATCGTGCGCGCGTCGAAAAAGGCCTTGTGGCCGGCGATGACTTCGGCGGCGATCTTGGCTTCGTAGGTGGCCTTGTGCGCGAGCATCGGCTCGCCGCAAACGTCACCGATGGCGTAGATGTGCGGCACGTTGGTACGCTGCTGCTTGTCGACCGGGATGAAGCCGCGTTCGTTGACGCTGACGCCCGCGGCCTCGGCCTTGATCTCGCGGCCGTTGGGGCGGCGGCCCACCGCCATCAGCGCGGCGTCGAAGGTGTCGGTGCTGGTTGTGCCGTCGGTGGTTTCGAAGGTGACCTT
>JAIENU010000214.1 GCA_019751125.1 Burkholderiales bacterium
CCCGGCGTACTCGATTTCCAGGACGCGGTTTATGGCCCGATTACCTATGACCTGGCTTCGCTGTTCCGCGATGCCTTCATCAGCTGGCCCGAGCCGCGGGTGATCGACTGGGTCGCGCGCTACTGGGAGCAGGCAAAACGCGCAGGTCTGCCGGTGGATGCGGATTTCGGCGAGTTTTACCGCGCCTTCGAGTGGATGGGCCTGCAGCGCCACCTGAAAGTGCTGGGTATTTTTGCACGCATCCGTTATCGCGACGGCAAGCCCGCCTACCTCGAGGATGCACCACGTTTCCTGCGCTACGCTCGTGAAGTCGCCGCGCGTTATGCGGCGCTGTCGCCGCTGCTGCAACTGCTCGATGAACTTGAGCAGCGCAAGCCGCAAGTCGGCTACACCTTCTGACGTGCCGCAATGAAGGCGATGATTCTTGCCGCCGGTCGTGGTGAGCGGATGCGGCCGCTGACCGACCATACCCCCAAGCCGCTGCTGAAAATCAATAATCAACCATTGATTTTATTGATAATTATTTCACTGCGCGAGGCCGGCATCGAAGACCTGGTGATCAACCTGGCGCATCTCGGGGAACAGATCAAGGCGGCGCTGGGTGATGGTGCGGCGCTGGGGGTGCGCATCCGCTATTCGCATGAAGCCGAAGCGCTGGAAACCGCCGGCGGCATCGCCAAAGCCCTGCCCTTGCTCGGCAGCGAACCCTTCCTGGTGGTCAACGGTGATGTCTGCAGTGACTATGATTTCCTGTCTGTAAAACAAGCCGCCACAGGGCTCAGCGCTGCAGGCAGGCTGGCGCATCTGGTGCTGGTGCCCAATCCGCCCCAGCATCCGCGCGGTGATTTCGCACTCGACGGTGATCGAGTGCTGGCTGACGGCGGCGAGCGCCATACTTTCAGCGGCATCGGTGCCTATCATCCGGCGTTGTTTGCCGGAGTCGCCCCCGGTGCCAAGGCAAGGCTGGCGGACCTGCTGCGCCCGGCGATGCACGAGGGCCGGGTCAGCGGCGAGCTGTTCGGCGGGGTCTGGCAGGACATCGGCACGCCGCAGCGCCTGGCGGAAGCCGACCGTGCCGCGCGGGCTGCTTCGCGCTGAAGTGCCGGGTAGCGCGCCGCTATAATCAATACATGAATGATTCTTCAGGCAACGCTTCAGGCGCAGTACATGCGCAGCGCCGGGCCCGGCTGGCGGCTGCCATCGGCAAGGGTATTGCAGTGATTCCGACCGCGCCGGAGCGTATCCGCAACCGCGACGCACACTACCCCTACCGCTTCGACAGTTATTTCTATTACCTCAGCGGCTTTCGCGAGCCGGAGGCGGTGTTGGTGATCATCGGCGGTGACGCGCCGCGCAGTATCCTGTTCTGCCGCGAAAAAAACCTCGAGCGCGAGATTTGGGACGGTTATCGCCACGGACCCGAAGCGGCCCGCGAAGTGTTCGCTTTCGACGAGGCATATCCCATCACCGAGCTCGACCAGCGCATGCCAGATCTGCTCGCTGATCGCGAGGCCCTGCATGTGCACCTGGGTGAGGATCCGGCATGGGATGGCCGCGTGCTGGGCTGGGTCAATGTCCTGCGCGGCCGTGCCCGCGCCGGTGTGGCGGCGCCGGCGGCGATCCACGATGTGCGCGGCCTGCTCGACGAGATGCGTCTGAGCAAGGATGAACGCGAGTTGGCACTGATGCGCCGCGCCGGAACAATTTCCGCGGCAGCCCACCGCGCGGCGATGGCCGCCGCCAAACCGGGGGCGACCGAATACGAAATCGAAGCCCTGCTGCTGCACGAATTCCGCCGCAGCGGCGCGCAGGCGCCGGCCTATACCTCGATCGTTGCCGGCGGCGCCAATGCCTGTGTGCTGCATTACGTTGAAAACAGCGCGCCGCTCGCCGACGGCGACCTGCTGCTGATCGATGCCGGCTGCGAACTCGACGGCTATGCCGCCGACATCACGCGCACCTTCCCGGTGAACGGCCGTTACAGCGGGCCGCAGCGTGCGGTTTATGAACTGGTGCTCGCGGCGCAGGCGGCAGCAATTTCCGCGGTGAAGCCTGGCGCGCGCTGGAACGAACCCCATGATGCCGCGGTGAAGGTGCTGGCCCAGGGTTTCATCGACCTCAAACTGCTGTCCGGCCCGCTCGATGCCGTGCTCGAACAGGAAAGTTACCGCCAGTTCTACATGCACCGCACCGGACACTGGCTGGGGCTTGATGTCCATGACGCCGGCGATTACAAGCGCGGCGGGCAATGGCGCGAGCTGCAGCCGGGCATGGTGCTCACCGTCGAGCCGGGCTGCTATATCCGTCCGGCCCCGGGTGTGCCCGAGGCGTTTTTCAACATCGGCATCCGCATCGAAGACGATGCCCTGGTCACCAGCGGCGGCTGCGAACTGCTGACCGCTGAAGCACCGAAGGCGGTTGCCGAGATCGAGGCGTGGATGCGTGAGCACCGCCGCTGATACCGCGGATGTGGTGATTGTCGGCGGCGGTCCCGCCGGCAGTGCGCTGGCGCTGGCACTGGCCGGGGCACAGCGGCGTGTGCTGGTGCTCGAGGCGCGGGCCGCTGCAAGCACGGAATACCGGCCGCTGGCACTGTCCCATGGCAGCCGTCTTTTTCTGCAGCGTCTGGGTGTGTGGCCGCAGCTGTCGGCGGCGGCGACGCCGATCCGCCGCATTCATGTCTCGCAGCGCGGGGGTTTTGGCCGCAGCCAGCTCGAGGCCGGTGAGCTGGCGGTGCCGGCGCTGGGTTATGTGATTGACTACGGGCTGCTGTCCGCGGCACTGGCGCAGGCGGCGGCGCAGGTCGCCGATTACCGCAGTGGTGTCAGCGTCTCCGATTGGACTGCCGGCGAGCCGGCGCTGGTCAGCGTTGAACGGGTCGGTGCTGCACAACAGTGGTCTGCAGAGCTGCTGGTGATTGCCGACGGCAGCGGCGCGGCCGATGTCAAAACGGTGGATTACGGGCAGTGCGCAGTGACCGCGCGTGTCACCTGTGACCAAGCAGCCGGCGACATCGCCTATGAAAGGTTCACCCCGGAAGGCCCGCTGGCCCTGCTGCCGGATCGCGGGCAATGGGCACTGGTGTGGACGGTGGCTCCGGCACGGGCACAGCAGTTGTGCGAGCTGGATGACGCAGGTTTTTGCGCCGAATTGCAGCAGGCTTTTGGTCGCCGCGCGGGCCGTTTCACCGCTGTCAGCCACCGTGCCAGCCATCCGCTGCAGTTGCGGCGCAGCGCGCGGCAGGCCTTGCAGCACACGGTGTTGATCGGCAACGCTGCGCAGACGCTGCATCCGGTGGCCGGGCAGGGTTTCAACCTGGCCCTGCGCGATGTCGCCGTGCTGGCGCGGCAGGTGCTGGAAGAGCCGCAGGAGCTGGGTTCCCTGCGCTGGACGGCGCGCTACCTGGCGGCACGCGAATCCGACCGCAGCACGATGGCCGGTTTCACCCACGGCCTGGTGCGGCTGTTTTCCAATGACATTGCACCGCTGGCCGCAGCGCGCGGAACCACCCTGTCCATGCTGGGCAGCCTGCCGCCACTGAAAAAATTCCTCGCCCGGCGCATGACCTTCGGCCCGCGCGGCTGAACCACCCCTTTGCATTGATTGGCCCGAGGTTTGCAGCCCGCAATGCATGTGCCTTCGAGCAGTTTGCAACAAACATCCTGATCTGTTGGCACAAACGCACGGGTGAGTGTGCGCTGGCTTTGCCGTTATGCATGATGGGTGGATGCGATGTGCGTGGCGCCGATGCCACGACTGCCCAAAAAATAGGCAATTATTTCTTTGCAGCGACGGCAGCCTTGATTAGAATGGCGCCCTTTCTGCGGTTCCCTGTCCGTGTATTGACTTCAGGCTTTCCACTCCCGTGCGCATCGGCCCCTACCAGCTCAAGAACAATCTGATCGTTGCGCCGATGGCCGGCGTGACCGACCGGCCGTTCCGCCAGCTGTGCAAGCTGATGGGGGCGGGCATGGCGGTGTCGGAGATGGTGTCGAGCAATTCGCTGCTCTGGGGCTCGGAAAAGACCAAGCGCCGTGCCAACCACGATGGCGAAGTCGACCCGATTTCAGTGCAGATTGCCGGCGCCGATCCGCAGATGATGGCCGAGGCCGCGCGTTACAACGTCGATCAGGGTGCGCAGATCATCGACATCAACATGGGCTGCCCTGCGAAAAAGGTCTGCAACGTGATGGCCGGCTCGGCGCTGCTGAAGGACGAGCCGCTGGTCGGACGCATTCTCGATGCGGTGGTCGGCGCGGTGGATGTGCCGGTGACGCTGAAGATCCGCACCGGCTGGGACCGCGAGCACCGCAACGCGCGGATGGTGGCGCGTATCGCCGAAAACGCCGGCATCCAGGCGCTGGCGATCCATGGCCGCACCCGTGCCTGCGGCTACACCGGCCATGCCGAATACGACACCATTGCCGCGGTGAAGGCCGAGATCCGCATTCCGCTGATTGCCAACGGTGACATCACCACGCCCGAGCGCGTCAAACACGTGCTGGAATACACCGGCGCCGATGCCGTGATGATCGGCCGTGCCGCCCAGGGAAGGCCGTGGATGTTCCGTGAGATCAGCCACTTTCTCGAGCACGGGTCGCATCTGCCGCCGCCGGAAGTCGCTGAAATCCACCGCGTGCTGCTCGGCCACCTGCATGATCTGTATGACTTTTACGGCGAACACACCGGTGTGCGCGTCGCGCGCAAGCACATCTCCTGGTACACCAAGGGGCTGGCTGGCTCGGCGTCTTTCCGCCACGGCATGAACCAGTTGCAGAGCTGTGGGGAACAGCTCGAGGCGGTAAACCTGTTTTTCGGCGAGTTGTCCGGTCGCGGCGACCGCCTGTCTTATGTTGTTGAAGATCAAAACCAAGAACAAGAGGAACTGGCTGCATGATGAATGAGACCGAAATGGCCCGGGTTGTGCGTCGCGCGATAGATGGTTATTTCCGCGACCTCGACGGGGAGAAGGCCAGCGGCGTGTATGACATGGTAATCGGCAGCGTCGAAAAGCCGCTGCTCGAGTCGGTGCTGAACAAGGTGCGTGGCAACCAGTCCCACGCCGCCGAGATGCTTGGCATCAACCGCAACACGCTGCGCAAGAAAATCAAGGCGTACAACATCAAGTACTGACCGGGGAGGCGGCGTCACAACAGGCGCCGCCACAGGCATGGCAATCATCAAACAGGCACTGCTCAGCGTTTCCGACAAGGAAGGCCTGATCGACTTCGCGCGCGGCCTTGCTGCACAGGGCACGACGCTGCTGTCCACCGGCGGCACCGCAAAACTGCTGCGCGAGGCCGGGCTCAAGGTCACCGAGGTCGCCGACTACACCGGTTTTCCGGAGATGCTCGACGGCCGGGTGAAAACCCTGCACCCGAAAATCCATGGTGGTTTGCTGGGGCGCCGTGATCTGCCGGAACATGTCGCGGCGATGAAAAAAGCGGACATCGCCAACATTGATCTGGTCTGCGTCAACCTCTATCCCTTCAGCCGGACCATCGCCCAGCCGGGCTGCAGCTTCGATGACGCCATTGAGAACATCGACATCGGCGGACCGGCCATGGTGCGCAGCGCGGCGAAGAACCACGCCCATGTCGCGGTGGTCACCGACCCCGCCGATTACCCGGCACTGCTCGAGGAAATGAAATCCACCGGTGGTGCGCTCGGCGCGACGACGCGTTTCCGCCTTGCCTGCAAGGCATTTTCGCATACCGCCGCCTATGACGGCGCGATCAGCAATTACCTGACGGCACTGGCCGCCGACGGCACGCGTGAAGACTTTCCGGCGCGGTTCAACCAGCAGTTCGAACGCGTGCAGACGCTGCGTTACGGCGAAAACCCGCACCAGGCCGCGGCCTTCTACCGCGACCTTGCGCCGGCACCGGGCAGCCTTGCCGCCTATCACCAGCTGCAGGGCAAGGAGCTGTCGTACAACAATATCGCCGATGCCGACGCGGCCTGGGAATGCGTGAAGACTTTCGATGAGCCGGCCTGTGTCATCGTCAAACATGCCAATCCCTGCGGCGTGGCGATTGCCGCTTCGGTGGCCGGCGCCTACGACAAGGCACTGGCCACGGATCCGACTTCGGCCTTCGGCGGCATCATCGCGGTGAACCGCGAACTCGATGCGGCCACGGCCCTGGCGATCACCCGGCAGTTTGTTGAAGTGATCATCGCGCCGCGGGTGCTGCCCGATGCGCTGCCGGTGCTGGCACACAAGGCCAACATCCGCGTACTCGAAGTGCCGCTGACGGCGGGCGCCAATACTTTTGACATGAAACGTGTCGGCGGCGGACTGCTGCTGCAGACGCCGGACACGCTGAATGTGGCGCCGGCGCAGCTGAAGGTGGTGACCCGCCTGCAGCCGACGCCACAGCAGCTGGCCGACCTGATGTTTGCCTGGCGTGTCGCGAAGTTCGTCAAATCCAATGCCATCGTCTATTGCGGCAACGGCCAGACCCTCGGTGTCGGTGCCGGCCAGATGAGCCGTGTTGATTCGGCGCGCATCGCCTCGATCAAGGCTGAAAACGCCGGACTGAAACTCGCCGGTTCAGTCGTTGCTTCTGATGCGTTTTTCCCGTTCCGCGATGGTGTCGATGTGGTGGCCGCAGGTGGCGCGCGCGCGATCATCCAGCCCGGTGGCAGCGTGCGCGACGACGAAGTGATCGCCGCCGCCGACGAACACGGCATCGCCATGGTATTCACCGGCTACCGGCATTTCAGGCACTGACATGAAAGTTCTCGTGATCGGCGGCGGTGGCCGCGAACATGCGCTGGCGTGGAAACTCGCGCAGTCGCCCAAGGTGTCGAAAGTGTTTGTTGCCCCCGGCAACGCGGGCAGCGCGCGCGAAACCGGGCTGCACAATGTCGCATTGGCCGATAATCAACAAGCCATTGATTTTATTGAGAAAAATGATATAGCGCTGACGGTGGTCGGACCTGAGGCCCCATTGGCTGGCGGTATCGTTGATGCAGTACGAGCCGCAGGTCACCGCATTTTCGGACCGACGCAGAAAGCCGCGCAACTCGAAAGCTCCAAGGATTACGCCAAGCAGTTCATGGTGCGCCATCGTATTCCGACGGCGAAGCACCAGACATTCACCGATGCCGCTGCGGCGCATGCCTATATCGACCGCGAAGGTGCGCCGATTGTGATCAAGGCCGACGGGCTCGCCGCGGGCAAGGGCGTGGTGGTGGCGATGGATGCCGCGGAAGCCCATGCCGCGGTGGACATGATGCTGGTCGGCAACAAGATGGGCAGCGCTGGTGCGCGTGTGGTGATCGAAGAATTCCTCGCCGGCGAGGAAGCGAGTTTCATCGTGCTGGCTGACGGGCGTCATGCGCTGGCGCTGGCAAGCAGCCAGGACCACAAGCGGCTGAAGGACGGCGACCAGGGTCCCAACACCGGCGGCATGGGTGCTTATTCCCCGGCGCCGGTGGTGACACCGGAAGTGCACGCGCGGGTGAT
>JAIENU010000256.1 GCA_019751125.1 Burkholderiales bacterium
CAGATGACCGGGGAAACCATCCGGCGCATCCGCGATGTGATGGCCGATCTGCGTCCGCCGGGCCTCGACGACTACGGCCTGCTCGCCGCCCTGCGCAGCCATGCCGTGGACCATGCCGAACGCATGGGCATCCCGGTGATGGTCATCGGCGAAGACATCAAGCCGCGCCTGTTGAGCACTGTTGAAACCGCACTGTTCCGCATCGCACAGGAGGCACTGAACAATGTCGCGAAGCATGCCCGGGCCAAAAACGCCGTGATCACGATCACCACGACGCCGGACATGCTGACCCTGTCCGTCAGTGATGACGGCATCGGATTCAATCCGAAAACCCGAGATGCCGCACACCGCCACTGGGGGCTGGACACGATGCGCGAACGTGCACTGGGCATCGGCGCCGGGCTGCAGATCGAATCCGCGCCGGGACAGGGCACCCGCGTTGTGGTCAGGCTCGAAAAGGGGAAAGGCCGGACATGACAATCAAGGTCCTGCTTGCGGACGACCACGCGATGATGCGCGACGGACTGAGAGCGCTGCTCGAGGCCGAGCAGGACATGCGTGTCGTCGGTTCGGTATCAACCGGGCGCGCCGCAGTGCGCGAAGCATCAACACTGCAACCCGACGTGATCATCATGGACATCACGATGCCCGACATGAACGGCATCGAGGCTGTGGCAAGGCTGAAGCTGGCCAATCCGGATGTCCGCGTGATCATGCTGTCCATGCACTCCGGCGCCGAGCATGTGCACCGGGCGATATCCGCCGGCGCTGCCGGCTACCTGCTGAAGGAATCAGCAGGAGAAGACATCGTTGCCGCGGTGCGGGCGGCGCGTGTTGGCCGCCGCTTCATGAGCCGCGGCATCGCCCTGCCGCAGCAACTGGGCGCCGAAGGCGGGGCAAGCCCGCTCGACAGCCTGAGCCCGCGCGAGCGTCAGGTATTGCAGCTGGTGGCCGAAGGCCATTCCAGTGCCGCAATCGCAGCGCGGATTCAACTTTCGCCAAAATCGGTCGATACCTACCGGAGCAGGGTGATGCGCAAAATCGGTGTTGCCGATGTCACCGGGCTGGTGAAATTCGCGGTGCGCCACGGGCTGACGCCCCCTGAATAGCACCGGCCAGCGGCAGCACTGATCAATGACCACATAACCCATTGTTTTTTAATGGGTTTTTTATTTTCCACGGAAACACCTGTTGTATAGAGCTCCCGACAGACCCGGACTCGTCATGCCCGTACAGTCCGGCAACTTCTGCAGCACCCCCAACAACAGGAGCTGCGGCGATGCTGATCGTCGAAGACCAGGACCAGATGCGCAGGGCTCTGCGTGAATTTCTGCAAACGGCACTGCCCGGCAAACTGATACACGAAGCCAGGGATGGCCGCAGCGCGCTCGCCCTGTGCAACCAGCACAAACCGAATGTGGTGTTGCTGGACATCGGCCTGCCCGACACCAACGGCATCGACCTGATCGGAAAAATAAAATCCATCCGCGCCGACACCGCGGTGATCATCGTATCCAGCCAGAACAGCAGCGCCCATATGCAGCGTGCCCGCGCTGCCGGTGCCTGCGCCTATGTCACCAAGGATGCGGTGACCGATCAGCTGCTGCCTGCCGTGCAGGCCGCGCTGGACCTGCTCAATACTGATCACCTTGCCGGAAACAGTCATTGACCACGCAGATGCCAGCGCAGCGCGACTATCCAGCGAAGCCGGCCTTCTCCCGCCGGCTGCGTGTACTGCTGGTTGAAGACCAGCCCGCGGATGCCGAACTGCTGATCCTCGTCCTGAAGAAAGAAGGTCGCGAGGTCGAAGTCAGATGCGTGGCATCCGAGACTGAATTCCGCCAGGCTCTGGATGATGCCCCCGATGTGGTGCTTGCGGATTACCACATCCCCGGTTTTGGCGGCATGCACGCGCTCGGCATCCTCCGCGAGCTGCCGATGGACACACCGTTCATCCTCGTCTCGGGCACCATCACCGAACAGCAGGCCATCGAAGCACTGCGCGCCGGCGCCGATGACTTTCTGCTGAAGGACCGTCTTGGGCGGCTGGGCTCCGCGATTGACGCCGCGCTGGAACGCCGCCGACTGCGAAACAGCACCCATGACATGGAAAACCGGCTGCGGGCCTTTCTCGAAAACAGCCCCTCGCTGACCTTCATCAAGGATAATGACGGGCGCTATCTGCATGTCAACCCGAGATTTCTTCAGGCCTTCGGTCTCAGCGCGTCACAGGTGCTGGGCAAGACCGACGGCGAAATCTTCGAAGCCGGGCAGGCCGGCGAATTCCGCGCCAACGACAGGCGCGTGACTGAAACCGGCGCCGCGATCACCTTTGAGGAACACCCCCGCTACGCCGACGGCCCCCATACATCACTGGTCACCAAATTCCCGCTGACCGACGAAGCCGGCAACATTTACGCGACCGGCGGCATCGCCATCGACATCACCGAACGCCATGCCATTGAACAGCGCAACCGCGCCACTTTTGAGTATTCACCCGTAGGCATCGTCCACACCGGCATTGACGGTCGCTTCATCGACGCCAACCCCGCGGCCTGCGCCGCGCTGGGCTATGAGCGGGCCGAACTGCTGGGAAAAAACTTCCTCGAAGTCACACACAAGGATGATCGAGACGGGTCGCTCAGGCAACGCGAGCATCTGCTTGCCTCGCCCGGAACCGGCAAGACCTCGCGGGAAAAACGCTATGTACGCAAGGACGGCACGGTGATCTGGACCGCCGTCTCGACCGCGCTGGTGCGCAGGTCTGATGGCGCGCCGGATTATTTCATGACCATGATCGAGGACATCTCGACCCGACGCGCTGCCGAAAGGCGTTTCCGCATGACTTTCGAGCAGGCCACCGTCGGCATCGTCCACACCTCGCTCGACGACCGCTATCTGCTGGCAAACCAGCGCTTTTGCGAAATGCTCGGCTACACCGTCGATGAAGTCCTGGCGATGAACACGCTCGAAGTCGTACACCCTGATGATCGCCGCACCGACATGCCCCGGCGCCAGCTCCTGCTGGCGAACGCGATCAAGAGCTACTCCGGCGAGAAACGTTTCCGCCGCAAGGATGGCAGTTACATCTGGGTGAACCGCACCGTATCGCTGGCCCGCGACGAGGACGGCACCCCGCTTCACCTGATCCGGGTCATCGAAGACATCAGCCGCCGCAAGGAGCAGGAAGAGCGCTTTCACGCCACCTTCGAACAGTCCGCAGTCGGCATTGCCCTGAACGAGCCCGATGGCCGCTACATCAGCATGAACGACTGCCTGTGCAGGATGCTGGGCTACACGCGCGAAGAACTGCTGTCGAAAAACGCCATCGACGACATCACCCACCCGGAGGACCGGCAGGCAAGCCGCGAGCGGATAGCGCAACTGCTCAACAGTGATGTGTCGCATGTCTACGCGGAAAAACGCTACCTGTGCAAGGACGGCAGCGTGATCCGCATCACGCGCTCCTTGTCGCTGGTACGCAATCCGGATGGCAGTCCGCGCTACCTGATCTCGATGATCACCGATGTGACCGGACAGAGGGCCACTGAAGACCTGTTCACCACATCCTTTGAGCAGGCCGGGGTCGGCATGAGCCTGCGCCTGGCCGGAGCGCGCCATGTGCCGTGGCTGCGTGTCAATCAGAAGCTGTGTGAAATTCTGGGCTACAGCCGCGAAGAACTGATGCAACTGAACGTGGCCAAAATCACCCTGCCCGAGGACCAGGACGAAGCCGTGCGGCTCAATGGCTGCATACAACGCGGCGAAATGACCGGTTACTCCCGCGAACGGCGCTACCTGCGCAAGGATGGCAGCGTCGCATGGTGTTACGTCACGATCTCGGCGGTGCCGGACCCGAATGGCAAGCCATCGCTGGTGATTTCGGTGATCCAGGACATCACCGCGCGCAAGGAAGCCGAGGCGCTGCTGGAGCAGACCTTCGAGCAGGCTGCAGTGGGCATCGCGCGGGTTGATCTTGACCGGGTGGTCATCACAGCCAATCGCAAGTTCTGCGAAATGACCGGTTATTCGAAAGAGGAACTGGTGGGCATACCGCTGCGCCGGATCAGCCACCCTGACGATCGCGGCCGCGACACCGAAGGCCGGATGCGCCTGCTTGCAGGTGAAATTGATCACCTGCAATCCGAGCGCCGCTACATCCGCAAGGATGGTGAAACCATCTGGGTGCGCCGCACCACGTCGATTGCCCGCGACGTCGGCAACAACAACCAGAACTACATCATCGTTGTCGAGGACATCACCTCGCGCAAGCTGGCCGAGGACGGCTATCGCGCCTCCTTTGAAATGGCGCCGGTGGGCATCATGCACACAGCGGCCGACCGCCGCATTCTCGATGTCAACCCCAAACTCTGCGAAATCCTCGGCTATACCCGAGACGAATTGCTGCAGATGGACACCGGGCAACTGGTGACCCCGGATTACCTCGAGTCGGACCGCCCGCACTACATGCAACAGATGTTGAGCGGCGAACTGCAGACCTACTGCTCCCGGCGCCCCTACATGCGCAAGGACGGCAGCACGGTCTGGACCAACCGCTACATCTCGATGGTGCGTGACAGCGCCGGCAAGCCGCTCTACTTCCTGCGCATGATCGAGGACATTTCCGAACGCAAGCGCTTCGAGGATGCACTGGTGCAGGAGCGGCAACTGCTGCGCACCGTGGTCGACAACATACCCGACCGTATTTTTGTGAAGGATCTTGAAGGCCGCTTCATCCTGCAGAACGCGAACAACCTCCGGGTGCACGGCGTCAAAAGCCACGAGGACATCATCGGCAAAACGGTATTCGACCTCTTCCCGCCGGATATGGCGCACCGGCTGGATGATGAGGACCGTCGGATCATGGCCTCGGGCCAGCCGCTGCTTGACCGCGAAGGCCGCACCCACTTCGGCGGCCAGAACAAACCGGCCTGGACCGGCTGGCACCTGACCTCAAAAGTACCGCTGAAAAAACCCGACGGCACGGTGTACGGGCTGGTCGGCGTCAACCGCGACATCACCGAGCGCAAGCTTGCCGAGCAGCGGATTCTAAGGCTCAACCGCTTTTTCAGCACACTGAGCGCGACCAACGCCGCCATCGTGCGCGCACGCGACCGCGACAGCCTGCTCGCCGCGATCTGCCGCATCGCCGTCACCGAAGGCGGGCTGGCCTCGGCCTGGATACGCCTGTTGAACCCGAAGACCGGGGAATTGGCAGTGGTTGCCCAGTCCGGCATCAGCAAGCACTACTTCGAGGGCATCCGGGTTACCGCTGAAGCCGGGACGGCAGAAGGCAAAAGTTTCGGCGGCATCGCCCTCCGCGAGAACCGCATCATGGTCAGCAACGACATGCTGCAGGACCCCCTGCTCAGCCGCTGGCGGGCACGGGCCGTTGAATACGGCTTCCGTGCCCTGGCAACGCTGCCCCTCTCCTGCAACGGCGAGGTCATCGGCCTGCTCAGCCTTCAGGCCAGGGAAACCGGTTTTTTTGACGGCGAGCTGGTCAATCTGCTGCAGGAAATGGCCGGCGACATTTCGTTTGCGCTGACCAACCTGAGCCTGCAGGAAAGGCACCAGGCCACGCTCCGCGCACTGCAGGAAAGCGACGAGCAGTTCCGCCAGCTCGCGCAGCATATCCCCCAGGTGTTCTGGATCACCGACGCCGAGCAGCGCTCAACGCTGTACGTCAGCCCCAACTACGCGACGATCACCGGCCTGTCCACGGAGGAACTGGAGAACAATCCCAAGGCCTGGCTTGCGGCCATCCACGAAGACGACCGCGATCGGGTGCAGTACTGGCGCCGCGAAAAGGCGCCGGACGGCACCTACGACATCGAATACCGAGTGGTGCGCCCGGACGGCAGCATCCGCTGGGTGCATGACCGCGCCTTCCCGATACACAACGTGCACGGCGAGGTCTACCGCATCGCCGGCATCGCCTCGGACATCACCGATGCCAAGAAATCACGCGAGCAGCTGTCGCAACTCGCCCACTACGACAGCCTGACCCACCTGCCCAACCGCGTGCTGTTCAACGACCGCCTGCGCCAGTCCATGGGCCAGGCCCGCCGCAGCGGCTGGACGCTCGGCCTGCTGTTCCTGGATCTTGACCGCTTCAAGCTGGTCAATGACACCCTGGGCCACTCCACCGGGGATTTGCTGCTGCGGCAGGTGGCCGCACGGCTCACCGCATGCCTGCGCCCCACCGATACCGTGGCGAGGCTGAGCGGCGACGAATTTGCAGTCATCCTGCCGGAACTGGCGCATGAGCAGAATGCCGGCCTGGTGGCCAAAAAAATCCTTGATGCCATGGCCATCCCGTTCAACCTCGAGGGCCACGAGATTTTCATCACCTTGAGCATCGGCATCACGCTGTACCCCGCGGACAGCGATGACCTCGAGGCGCTGATACGCAACGCGGATGCCGCGATGTACAGCGCCAAGGCCGGCGGACGGAACAATTTCCAGCACTACACCGCGGAGATGAACACCCGGGCCGCAGAGAAACTGCAGCTGGAAACACGCATGCGCCGCGCCATTGAGCGGCAGGAGTTCGTGCTGTATTACCAGCCCAAGGTTGATATCGAGAACTGCAGGATTTCCGGATTGGAAGCCCTGCTGCGCTGGAAATCGACTGACAGCGGCCTGGTGCCGCCGGCACAATTCATTCCGTTGCTCGAGGAAACCGGGCTCATCGTCCAGGTCGGTGAATGGGTCGCCCATGCCGCCTGCCGGCAAATCAAGGCCTGGCGTGAGGCCGGCATCGAGCCCGTGCCCGTGGCGATCAACCTGTCGGCACGCCAGTTGCGCCAGCAGGGGTTCAGCCATGTCATGAAACGCGCGCTGGATGACGCAGGCATCGAACCCGGCCTGATCCAGATCGAGATCACTGAAAGCTCGCTGATGGAAAACCCCGAGGAAGCCATCATCGTACTCGGAAAACTCAACACCCTCGGCATCCAGCTCGCAGCCGATGATTTCGGCACCGGCTACTCCAGCCTGAGCTACCTGAAGCGCCTGCCGCTGGATGCACTGAAAATCGACCGCTCCTTCGTCAATGACATCACCGTGGACGCCGACGATGCCGTGATCGCGCGCACGGTGATCACGCTGGCGCACAGCCTGGGCCTGAAGGTGGTTGCCGAAGGCATTGAAACGGAGGCGCAGCTTGCCCTTCTCGCCGCGAACGGCTGCGATGAGGCCCAGGGCTATCTGTTTGCCAAACCGCTGCCCGCCGACGAATGTGCGGTGCTGCTCGCCGCCGGCCAGCCGCTGTACCGCGGACGCAGGAACAAGGACCAGGAACGCGCCCCTTCGGTGCTGATTGTCGACGACGACGAGGACCACCTGCTGCTCAGCAAACTGCTGCTGCAGAAGGATGGCCATCAAGTGCTCGTCGCCACCAGCACCCGGCAGGCCTTTGAGCTGCTTGCAACCAATCCGGTCGGCGTCGTCATGGCCGATCTGAACATGCCGGAAATGA
>JAIENU010000249.1 GCA_019751125.1 Burkholderiales bacterium
CGGCGGCCTTTTCGATGGCCGAGACCAGCAGGAAATAAGGATCGGCGCTTTCGAAAGGCGGCATGAATACATGCAGCCGGCCTTCGCGCACTTCCACGCACAGCGCGGTGCGCACCAGCTTGCCGCCATCGGGAAGTTTTTCAGGCAGCACATTCAGCGGCAGCCGGTAGCCGACGGCGGAATCACCGTTGATGGTGATCAGCTGGTCGCCGGGCAGCGGCCACGGGGTGCTGGTCCAGCCTTTTGCATCGGCGCCGAGTGACAATACAAACGCTGCGGGGGTGCCACCGGGCACGCGCAGGCGTTTTGCGGCGCTGAGGTGAGTCAGCGGGTCTTCCCAGGCCGGCATCAGTCTCGCCGCGGGCAGCTTCAGGCCGCCGAGCAGGGCTTCGGCGAAACGCTGTGCGTCGGAGGTCTGGGCATCGGCGGCAGTGCTGGCCGCGGCGATCAGTTCAGGGTCCTGCCACAGTTTTTTGCCGTCGTTGCGCCACTGGATGCCCAGCGCCCAGCGCGGCAGCGGTTCGCCGGGATACCACTTGCCCTGGCCGTAGAACACCAGGCCGCCATCGGCAAAACGTTCACGCAGCCGCCAGGCGAGCTGTTCTGCAAGCTGCCATTTCTTGTCGGACAGCGCAGCGGTGTTCCATTCGGCCCCGTCCATGTCGTCGATCGAGACAAAGGTTGGCTCGCCGCCCTGGGTCAGGCGCACGTCACCGGCTTTCAAATCGGCGTCGATTTGGTGACCGAGGCGGTCAACGGCTTCCCACTGCGGCCCGTCAAAAGGTTTGGTGACCCGCGGATCCTCGTGGATGCGGGTGACGCTCATCTCAAAATCGAAGGTCGATTCGCAGGGATCGACGCCGCCGGTAACCGGTGCTGCGCTCGAAGGCGAGGGTGTGCAGGCGAGCGGGATGTGGCCTTCACCGGCCAGCAGGCCCGAGGTCGGGTCGAGGCCGATCCAGCCGGCGCCGGGAATGTAGGCCTCCGCCCAGGCGTGCAGATCGGTGAAATCCTTGTCGGTGCCGAAAGGGCCGTCGAGCGCCTTCTGGTCGGCCTTCAACTGGATCAGGTAACCCGAGACAAAACGTGCGGCAAGCCCGCAATGGCGCAGCAGTTGCACCAGCAGCCAGCCGCTGTCACGGCAGGAGCCGCTGCGTTTGCCCAGCGTGTCCTCGCAGCTCTGCACGCCGGGCTCCATCCGCACCAGATAGCCGATGTCCTGCTGCAGGCGGCGGTTGATTTCGACAAGGAAATCGATGGTGGTGATGCCAGCCGGCACCGATTTGCGGAAGCTCTCCAGCCATTGCAGCAGCAGCGGGCCCCGCTCATCGGTGGCGAGATAGGGGGCGAGATCGCGAACCAGGCCGGGCTGGTAGGCGAAGGGGAATTTTTCGGCTTCGGCTTCGATGAAAAAATCGAAGGGGTTGATCACCGTCATGTCGGCCACGACATCAACGGTGATTTCGAGTTCCGTGGTTTTCTCCGGGAACACGAAGCGCGCGATGTAGTTGCCGAAAACGTCCTGCTGCCAGTTGATGAAGTGTTCTGCGGGTTTGACCTGCAGTGAATAGGACAGGATCGGCGTGCGACTGTGCGGCGCGGGACGCAGGCGCACCTGATGTGCCGACAGGTTCACCGGCCGGTCGTAGCGGTAGGTCGTGCGGTGGTGCAGGCCGACGTGGATGCTCAAGCCCTTGCTCCCGCGATGCGGCGCGGCTCAGGGCGCTGCGGCGACATCCCAGTCCGGGTTTGGCAGCTCGCTGAAAACCTTGCGCAGGCCGGCGCCCCACTGGTTGTGGATCATCGTGAAGTAGGGGTCGTTTTCAACGATGTGATGGCGATAGCTTACCTTGAGGCTGTCGCGGTGATAGATCAGCATGTCGATCGGCAGGCCGACCGAGATGTTGGAGCGCATCGTCGAGTCAAAGGACACCAGCAGGCATTTTGTGGCCTCGAGCAGGCTGGTGTCGCTTTTGATCACGCGGTCGATCACCGGCTTGCCGTACTTGCTCTCGCCGATCTGGAAATATGGCGTTTCCGGCGTTGATTCGATGAAGTTGCCTTCGCTGTAGACGTGAAACAGTCTTGGCGCCTCACCCTTGATCTGGCCGCCGACAATGAACGATGCGCTGGAATCGATGTTGCTCTGCTGCAGGAAGGGGGCATTGCGGTTGCGCACGTCGCGCAGCGATTGCCCGGTGAGGTCGGCGACGTCATACATCGATTCCGCACTCATCAGCGTCGTCGGCTGATTCTGACGTCGTGCGTGTTCCTCCAGTAACTTGATCGCGCTTTGCGTGATCGACAGGTTGCCGGCAGTGAGCATGACGATCACGCGGTCGCCGGGCTTCTCGAAGACATACATCTTGCGGAAGCTGGCGATGTTGTCAACGCCGGCATTGGTACGGGAATCGGAGGCGAAAGCCATTCCGGCGTCAAGGGTGACGGCTACGCAATAAGTCATGAATCGGTTTGCTCGAAGTTTGATGCTGGCGAAGCATAGGGTAACGGCGGCGCACTGACAAGGTTGAGGCAGACCGGATTCTGTGCTTGGGACGTTGTTCAGGCCGCTTCGGCCCGCGCCGGGACGCGCAGCGTCGGATCGTAGTCCGCGGGCACCAGGAAATGGCTGTTCAGTTCACTGTGCAGCTGGTCGAGCCGGTCGAGGAACTCCATCAGGTATTCGTGCAGGCCGGTGACCATGATTTTCTCGACCCGGCCGTAATGGAACTGCGCATGGAGTTCCCCTGCCAGGCGCTCAGGCTCCATCGAATCGTTGCGGCACAGACCCTGCAGGATTTCGTAGATTTCATTCATGCAGGCGTGCAGCGAGCGCGGCAGGTCGGCGCGCAACACCAGCAGTTCAGCCACGCGCAGCGGTGTGATCTGGTCACGGTAGATCCGGCGGAAGGAGCTCAGCGCACTGACCGAACGCAGCAGGGCGCTCCACTGATAGTAATCGACAGCGCCGCCGACATCCGCGGCGCTCGGCAGCAGCAGGTGGTATTTGACGTCGAGCAGGCGTGCGGTGTTGTCTGCGCGTTCCATGAAGGTGCCGAGCCGGATGAACTGGTAGGCCTCGTCGCGGAGCATGGTGCCGAAGGTGACGCCGCGGAACTGGTGAGACTGGATCTTGATCCACTCGAAGAACTCGTTCATGTTGCCCTGCTCAAGGGCGGCTTCTCCACGCGAGCGCAATTCGAGCCACATGGCGTTGAGGTCTTCGTACATCTCGGCCGTGATGATGCCGCGCATGCTGCGCCCGTTCTCGCGGGCTGCATGCATCAGTGAGAAAATGCTCGAGGGGTTCGTGCTGTCGAGGAGCATGAAGCGCAGCACCTTGTCCGTGGAAATCGCGCCCGGGTAACGCTCGTAGTATGTGCTGGCGAGGCCGTTGATGATCAGCGGCAGTGCCCAGGGTTCGGCCCAGGCTTGGGCATTGTCGGTGATGCGGTACGGCAGCAGCGACATGCGATAGGTGACATCAAGCAGGCGTGCGGTGTTCTCGGCGCGCTCGATCTGTCTGGACATCCAGTAAAGGTTGTTGGCCTGGCGGCTCAGCATGAGAGGTCCTCCAGTATCCAGGTGTCCTTGGTGCCGCCACCCTGCGAGGAATTGACCACCAGCGAGCCTTCACGCAGCGCCACCCGGGTCAGCCCGCCGGGCACCAATGTTACTTCCTTGCCCGACAGCACGTAGGGGCGCAGGTCAACGTGGCGGGGCAGGATGTCGGATTCGCAGAAGGTCGGGCAGGTCGACAGCGCAAGCGTCGGCTGCGCGATGTAGTTGGCCGGATTCTGCTCGATGCGTTTGCGGAACTCCGCAATCTGCTCTTTCGTCGAGGTCGGTCCGACCAGCATGCCGTAGCCGCCGGAGCCCTGGACTTCCTTGACCACCAGTTCATCAAGGCGTTCCAATGCGTAGGCACGCTCATCGGCATTGCCCAGCATGTAGGTCGGCACATTGGAGATGACCGGCTTTTCGCCGAGGTAGAACTCGATCATCTTCGGCACGTAGAGATAGGTGGACTTGTCATCGGCAACCCCGGTGCCCGGTGCATTGGCCAGGGTGACGTTGCCGGCGCGGTAGGCGGAAAAAATGCCGGGCACGCCGAGAACCGAATCGGGCCGGAAGGCCAGAGGGTCGAGGTAGTCGTCATCGATGCGGCGGTAGATCACATCGACGCGCTGCGGCCCGGCGGTGGTGCGCATGTAGACCACATCGTTGGCGACAAACAGATCCTGGCCCTCGACCAGTTCGACACCCATCTGCTGTGCAAGGAAGGCGTGCTCGAAATAGGCGCTGTTATAGGCGCCTGGGGTCAGCACGACCACGGTCGGTTGCGTGGCACGCTCGGGTGCGCAGGCAATCAGGTTTTCAAGCAGAACATCGGTGTAATGATCGACCGGTGCCACCGGCATGCGCGCAAACAGGTCGGGGAACAGGCGCATCATCATTTTCCGGTTCTCCAGCATGTAGGAGACGCCGGAGGGCGTGCGCAGGTTGTCCTCGAGCACGTAGAACTCGCCCGAGCCGGTTTTGACGATATCGACGCCGGCGATGTGCACATAAACATCACCTGGCACTTTCATGCCCTTCATTTCCGGGCGGAAGGCCGAATTGCCCGTCACCTGTTCCGCGGGCACGATGCCAGCCTTGATGATTTCCTGGTCGTGGTAGATGTTTTTCAGGAAGGCATTGAGCGCGCGCACACGCTGGCAGGCGCCGCGGCTGATGATGTCCCAGGCTGCGGGGCGAATGATGCGCGGGATAATGTCAAAGGGAATGGAGCGTTCGGTGCCGACGTCATCGCCATAGACGGCGAAAGTGATGCCGAGGCGGGTATACAGGGCATTGGCTTCACGCTGTTTCTGCGGCAGGAAATCGGCGGTCTTGTCGGCCAGCCATTCCGAGTAGGTCCGGTAATGCGGCCGCATCGCGCCGTCTTCGGCGAGCATTTCGTTGAACGGTTTTTTGATGCCCATGGTGTCGCGGATCCCTGACGCTTTGGAGCGCCTTTGTCTCCCAGTAAAGCAATGGCTATGCCACTCGAAAGCCCGTATCGGGCCCTTTTGCGGGCAATGCCCGCACCAAACCGGGTAACGGTGCATTAAAGCGGCGCTTGCCCGCCCCAATTCGGAGCATTCCCGGCACCGGCGACGGCCATCGACAGCCGCCCGGGGCCATAATAGCAGTGTGGCGCAAAGCTTCAGCCCGGGTTTGGTGGCTGCGCCCGACCTTCAGGCATAACCACATGATCCGATCCCAACTGCAACTGGTCGGCAGCCAGGCTGCGTCTTCCTCCCAGGCGCGCCTGCGGCAGGCGGCCGACCGTTTTGATGTCCCCGGGCGCGAGGTGTTCGAGGCTGCCGGCAAGGCGGCAGCCGTGCTGCCTGAACCCGCCTTGCTGCATGCGCTGGAGGTGGTTGACCTGCTGGCGACACTGGATCTTGATCACGAATGTGCGACAGCCATCCTGCTGGTGCCGCTGCTGCGCGCCCGGGAGTTGTCGCCGGCAGTGCTGCGCGAGCGATTCGGTGCGCGCATTGCCGAACTGGCGGACGGCGTTCTGCGCATGGACGAGATAGGTGCCCTGTCGGCTCGCAGCGTATTGCCGCGGTGCGCCGAAGAGCAGGGTGCGCAGCTTGAAGTGCTGCGCAAGATGCTGCTGGCGATGGTGCAGGACGTGCGCGTGGTGCTGATCAAGCTCGCCGACCACCTGTGCGTGCTGCGTGCCTCGCTGAAGGATGCCGATGCATCCAGGCGCCGGGAATTGGCGCTGCTGACTCGGGATGTCTTCGCACCGCTCGCCAACCGCCTCGGCGTATGGCAGCTGAAATGGGAGCTGGAGGACCTTGCGCTGCGCGTGCTCGACCCCGACACCTACAAACGCATTGCGCGCCTGCTCGACGAAAAGCGCCAGGATCGCGAGCGTTACATCGACAACGTGGTGGCTTTGCTGAAAAGCGAGCTGGCGCGTTCCGGCATTGCCGCCGAAGTCAACGGCCGGCCCAAGCATATTGCCAGCATCCATCGCAAAATGCAGAGCAAAGGCCTTGATTTTGAAGGACTTTATGATGTGCGTGCGGTGCGGGTGCTGGTCGGGGACGTGAAGGATTGTTATGCCGTGCTGGGCCTGGTGCATGCGCTGTGGTCGCCGCTGCCCAAGGAGTTTGATGACTACATCGCCAAGCCCAAGGCGAACAACTATCGCTCGCTGCATACCGCGGTGATCGGACCCGAAGGCAAGTCGCTGGAAGTGCAGATCCGCACCCATGAGATGCACCAGCATTCGGAGCTGGGCGTGGCCGCGCACTGGCAGTACAAGGAAGGCCGGCGCATTGATCGCGGCTACCAGGAAAAGATCGCGTGGCTGCGCCAGGTGCTGGAGTGGAAAGATGAAGTCAGTGATGCCGGTGAACTGGCGGAACAGTTCCGCACCGGCCTGCTTGATGATTCGGTCTATGTGTTCACTCCTCAGGGCAAGGTCATCGACCTGCCGCAGGGTTCCACGCCGGTTGATTTTGCCTATCACGTGCACACCGAGCTGGGGCACCGCTGCCGCGGTGCCAGGGTCGATGGCGTGATGGTGCCGCTGAACACGCCGCTGGCCAACGGTCAGCAGATCGAGATCGTGTCTGCGAAGCAGGGCGGCCCCAGCCGTGACTGGCTGAATGTGCAGCTGGGCTTCCTGAAAAGCGCCAGTGCACGCAGCAAGGTGCGGCAGTGGTTCAACCGCCAGAACCTGGATGCCGACACTGCGCAGGGGCGCGCGATGCTGGACAAGGAACTGCAGCGTCATGGCCGCACGCGCATCAATCTTGACGAATTGGCGGCCGGCCTTGGTTTTGAGCGCCTGCCCGATCTGCTGGTGGCAATCGCCCGCGGTGAGCTGGGGCCGAAAGCCCTGCAGGATGCGCTGACCGGCGAAACCCCGGCACCGGAGCCGGCGGATACCATCGTCACCCGCAAGTCCAAACAGGGCGGCGGCGGGGTGCTGGTGGTCGGTGTCGACAAATTGCTGACTGCGCCGGCGAAGTGCTGCCGGCCGGCGCCGCCGGAACCCATCGTTGGCTTTGTCACCCGCGGCCGCGGTGTCAGCGTGCACAGGGCCGACTGCGTGAACCTGGCGCGCCTGGATCCGGCGCGGCGCATTGCCGCGGAATGGGGAGAGCCGGGCACTGCGACTTTTCCGGTGGAGATCGTGGTCGATGCTGCGGACCGCACCGGACTGCTGCGTGACATTTCTGAGGTGCTGTCGCGGGAACGCATCAACGTCACAGCGACACGCACCCAGAGCAGCGACCTCAGCGCGCGAATGCGTTTTACGCTGGAAGTGTCCGACCTTGGCCAGCTGCAGCGGGTGCTGGGGCTAATCCGGGAGGTCAATGGCGTTCTGGATGCCGTCAGACGCTGAGCGGATCCGTGGCAGAAATTTGAACGTTATCAGTCGTTTCCGTTAAAATAGCGGTCTTGCAGGCGCGTAGCTCAGCTGGTTA
>JAIENU010000081.1 GCA_019751125.1 Burkholderiales bacterium
GTGCCGACGATGATCGGCGTCGATCACCGCGGCGTCGCCGAGAAGATCATGAAGCTGGTGCCCGACTACATGGTGATGGGCGAACGCGGCATGGCCGACATGGGCGAGATGGAAATGCCACTGCCCGACAACACGCTGCCGATGATGACCGGACGCGGGCCCTACGGCCCGCTGGAGATGGGTGGCATGTTCAGCGTGGTCAAGGTGCGCGACGGCCTCGCGCGCAATGACTACAAGGATCCGGGCTGGTTCAAGCATCCCGAGGGCACGGTGGCGCGCGAATGGAACGGGCCGCTGCCGGCAGCACCGGCTGCAAAACCGGCGCCGGCAGCCGCGGGCCAGGGCGAATTACGCGCGGTGAAACCCGCGCAGCACAAACACTGAGCACAAACACTGAAACGACCAGGAGATCAAACATGAAAGCTGCAACCGCAATACTCATCGCAGGCCTCGTCGCCATCCCCATGGCACAGGCCCACGAAGCCCACAAAAAAGCTGCCGGCGCCAAACCCGCCGCCATCAGCACCGAGGAAAAGGCGTTCGGCCGCCAGGGCGACCCGAAACGCGCGACCCGCACCATCCATGTCGACATGAACGACACGATGCGCTTCTCTCCGGCCTCGCTGAGCGTGGCGCAGGGCGAAACCGTGCGCTTCGTGGTCAAGAACTCGGGCAAGGTCATGCACGAGTTCGTGCTCGGCACCCTGGCCGAGCTGAAGGAGCACGCCGTGCTGATGAAAAAATTCCCGAACATGGAGCACGATGAGCCGTATATGGCCCATGTCGCCCCGGGCAAGTCCGAAACCATCGTCTGGCAGTTCAGCAAGGCCGGCGACTTCCACTACGGCTGCCTGCTGCCCGGACATTTCGAGGCCGGCATGGTCGGCAAGATCAACGTCACTGCGAGGTAACCCCATGAATGCCAGAAACCTGCTGCTGCGCTGCCTGATGGTTTTCGCGCTGCTCCCGGCCGCAAGGGCCGCCGAACCGGTCACCGCGACGGTTTACTACAATCCTTCCTGAGGCTGCTGCGGCGCGTGGATGGACCATCTGCGCGCCAACGGCTTCCGTGTGAAGACCATCGCAGTCGAAGACAGCAACCCCACCCGCGAGCGGCTGGGCATCCCCGAGCGGCTGGGCGGTTGCCATACCGCGGAGATCGGCGGGTATGCCATCGAAGGCCACGTGCCCGCGCGCGAGATCCGGCGCCTGCTGGCGGAAAAACCGCGGGCCGTCGGCCTTGCCGTACCCGGCATGCCCGCGGGGTCGCCGGGCATGGAATCACCCAATCCACGTCCTTACGCGGTGCTGCTCGTTGAAAAAGACGGCAGCCACCGGATCTACGCCAGGTATTGAATCGTCCGCCTTGCTCCAAACATCACCAACCACGACAGGAGATCCCCATGAACAGAATTCTGATCCTCGCAGTGCTGAGCCTCCCGATCCCCGCACTTGCACAAAAAGCCGCTGACGATCATTCAGCGCACCACCCCGCGCCCGCTGCCGCCCAAGCCGCATCAGCGATGAGCGACGGCGAGGTGCGCAGGGTGGACATGGACGCCAAAAAAATAACCCTCCGGCATGGTCCGATTGCCAACCTCGACATGCCGCCGATGACCATGGTGTTCCAGGTCAAGGACCCGGCGATGCTCAACACCGTCAAAACCGGCGACAAGGTGAAATTCACCGCCGAAAAAACCGGTGGTGCCTACGTCATCACACTGATCGAAAGCGCCCGATAACGCGCTTCAGACGCGGATGCGGCTGACAGCGGGCCACGAGCGCCGGTAGGCGGGCACTGGCCGGACGCATCCGCGGACCGGCACTGTTCCGCGTTACGCAGCATGTTCCGGGTGGAAAAGACGGCGGCAAGGGCTGGCCAACCTTGCCGGAATTTGATCCACATCAACAAGAACCGACGGGGACAGCCTAGCATTCTTGCCATGCGCTGGACTTCTACAGGTTTCTGGGGCGCCATCCCGATGATCGCCATCGCGGCAGCCCTGCTGCTGGCGCCACCTGCCGCTCTAGCAGGCGACCCCGGACAACACGCCCCCGGCACCGGGCACGGCATGGCTGGACATCAGACCAGCGGCACAGGGCATTGGGTCTCAGGGCATCATGGCGACCCCGCTGACACTCCCCATTGCCACGAGAAATCACCAACCCCTCCATTGGCATCGCTGTTCCTCGAGTGGACTTCCCCGGACCCGCAGATGCCGGCCACCGGATGGATGGCCCCGCCGCCCGGGCCCACCGCCCAGCCGGCGAGCCGTGCAGCGGCCCGCATTCCCATTGCCGGGCCGCCCCGCTTCATTCTTTTCGGCAACTTCCGCAGCTAGTGTTGCGGCCGGCGTTCTCGCCGGCGCCATCCCTGTTACACCCGCGCAGTACCGTGCCGGATCACCTCCGGAACGATTCCATTCATGATCCAGGAGAACACCATGAAACCCATTATTTCCGCAGCAATGCTGTCCGTGCTCGCCCTTCATTCGGCTGTCGTGTTTTCGGCCGAGACACCTCCCGCGAAGCCGATGGCGGGCAAACAGATGGCCATGATGGACGAGAAGCACATGGCTCACATGCATGACAACATGAAACGCATGCAGCAACAGATGGAGAAAATCCGCCAGGCCAAGGATCCGCAGGAACGGCAGAAGTTGATGCACGAGCATATGCAGGCCATGCAAGCCAACATGAAAATGATGCGCGGCATGGGTGGCTCGATGATGGGCGGCCAAGGTGGGACGGGCGCTGGCACCGGGGGCGCCCAGATGCCGGGCATGGATCCGAAGCATCAGCTGGAGATGATGGAAAAACGCATGGACATGATGCAGATGATGATGGAGCAGATGATGCATCGTGACCAGGCAATGCAGGGCATATCCGTCAAATAAGCCACCGGGCGCGCCCCGACTCCCGGCGCGCGCCCCTCACGATGGAGGAAGGGTCATGGAGACTGAAAACCTGAAAGATCTCGGCTGGCTCCTGGTCTGGGTCACCCTGTTTTTCCTGATGATGCGGTACGGCTGCGGCGCCCATATGATGGGTGGCCATGGCAAACACCGGAAACACCAGGGTTCCGCAGCGGATGGAGAAATCAAGGACCCGGTGTGCGGGATGAGCATCCGCCCGGAAAAAGCCGGGGCCGCCACGGTGGTGGAGGGCAAAATCCACTACTTCTGCTCGGTCGCCTGCCGCGAGAAATTCGAACAGGCCCCGGAGAAATATGCCGGCAACGGGTTTCAGGATGCACCGGCAGGCGGGCATCCTGCCGGTTGAGTCGCCCCCTGCCCGGCCGAAGCCACGCCAACAGGTCTTTGCAGAACGGCTTGCGCGAGCCTGATCCACAACGGACCATGCTCATGGCCATGGCGTATCCGGCCGACTCGCAGCATGATTGCCGGAACGTCGGCTTGGCGACCACCGCACTTTCAGGACCGATATGCCGCTCCAGATGGAAATCCTGCCATGAATGAACATCCAGGCCACGCCCACCATGCCCACAAACATGGCCCGGCTGTGGTTCCAACCGCTCGCTCCCCGGCAGGCGCTGCGCAATGGACCTGCCCGATGCACCCCGAAATCCTGCGGGAAACTCCGGGGGATTGCCCGATTTGCGGCATGGCACTGGTGCCGGTCGCCGGGACCACCGAGGTCGATGACCGTGAACTTCGGGATCTGACCCGCAGAATGTGGCATGGCATTGCGTTGTCGATCCCCCTGGTAATTCTTGCCATGTCGCCAATGGTCGGTTTCCGGGAGCCTTTTGGCCTGATGCCGAAGGCCAAGGGATGGATCGAATTCATCCTGGGCACCCCCGTCGTGCTGTGGGTGGGCTGGCCAATCCTGCGCAAGTTCTGGATTTCGCTCGCCAGCCGGTCATTGAACATGTACTCACTGATCGGTCTCGGTGTCAGTCTGGCCTACCTGTTCAGCCTGGCCGCGATATTCCTGCCCGGTCTTTTCCCGGACGAGTTTCGTGAACATGACGGCGCCGTCGGCACTTACTTCGAGGCCGCTGCAGTGATCGTGACCCTGGTGATCCTCGGCGATGTCCTGCAATTGAGGGCCATGGGCCAAACCAGCCAGGCCATCCGTGAACTGCTCCGGCTGGCCCCCAACCTGGCCTGGCGAGTACGGGAGGACGGCGCTGAGGAACAGGTACCCCTGGAGGCCGTGGCCAAGGGAGACCGGCTGCGCGTAAAACCGGGTGAAAAGATTCCGGTCGATGGTACCGTGGTGTCTGGGGAAAGCCGGGTCGATGAGTCGATGCTGACCGGCGAGCCTGTACCGGTGTTCAAGAAACAGGGCGACAAGGTCACCGGCGCCACCATCAACGGCAATGGCTCCCTCCTGATGTCGGCGGAAAGAGTCGGGTCTGAAACATTGCTGGCCAAAATCGTGCACATGGTTGCCGAAGCCCAGCGCACCCGGGCGCCCATCCAGCGCATGGCGGATCTCATCGCCGCATACTTTGTTCAAGTCGTCGTGGTCATCGCCACCCTCACCGCCGCGGTCTGGTGGATCGCGGGACCGGAACCCCGGATGACTTACGCGCTGCTCAATGCCATCGCGGTGCTGATCATTGCCTGCCCCTGTGCCGTCGGACTGGCCACTCCGATCTCGATGACGGTCGCCATGGGCGAAGGTGCACGCGCAGGCATCCTGTTTCGCAATGCCGAGGCGATTGAGCGCATGCGGGAAATTGACACCCTCGTTGTGGACAAGACGGGCACGCTGACACTGGGCAAGCCGGCGCTGACCGACTTCATCGCCAGAGGAATGCCCGAAGACCTGGCGCTCGCACTGATGGCTGCAGCCGAACAGCCGTCCGAGCACCCGATCGCCCATGCCGTGGTCGAAGGCGCCAAATCACGCCATCTGGCGCTGAAAACGGCGGGGGCTTTCGAGACCTTCAACGGCCTGGGGGTTCAGGCCGAGATTGATGGCCGGATGGTGCTGGCGGGCAGCAAGGATTTTCTTCGCAAGCGCGGCATTGAAACCAAGCCTTGGGAGGCAACCGCTGAAAGCCTGCGTGAGCAGGCCAAAACCGTGGTTTTCCTGGCCGTTGATGGCATGACCGTGGCGATTGCTGCGGTTGCCGACCCGATCAAATCCAGCACCTCCGAGGCGATCGAGGCGCTCAAGCAGTCGGGTGTTCGCATTGTCATGCTGACCGGCGATGCCCGCCGCACGGCAGCAGCCGTTGCCAGCCAGCTCGGCATCGACGAGGCGCTGGCCGAAGTGCTGCCGGAGGACAAGGCCGTGCATGTCAAACGGCTGCAAGCCGAGGGACGGAAAGTCGCCATGGCAGGAGATGGCATCAATGACGCGCCGGCGCTTGCCGCCGCTGATGTGGGCATTGCGATGGGTACCGGAACCGATGTCGCCATGGAAAGCGCCGGCGTGACCCTGGTCAAAGGCGACCTTCGGGGAATTGCACGGGCCGCGAGACTCTCCCGGGCGACGATGCGCAACATCCGCCAAAACCTGGTCTTTGCGTTTGGCTATAACGCGCTCGGCATACCGGTTGCGGCGGGCCTGCTTTACCCCTGGTTGGGCATCCTGCTTTCACCGATATTCGCCGGCGCTGCGATGGCGCTGAGCTCGGTATCCGTCGTCATGAATGCGCTGCGGCTGAGGCGAGGCTGACCGTCCGCGCTCAGGTCGGATGCCGCCCGCTGACCCGCCACGCTTGCCGGCAGGCATGAACGCAGCGCCTGTATGTTCAGCCGCATCGGAATCAGCCCGGTGCCGCAAGCCGCAAGCCCCAATCCCCCTAATCGAATGTCGGTCATTGCGGAACTATTTCACGATGAATTCCGTGCATTTGTCATAAGCTGATGAAGTTTGACATGGCAGCATCGGGGCGGAGGGGCCCTGCCGATGACTTGGCCTTTCTGGCGCCACCTGGCACTACTGATCGCGGCCATCGCGTTGCCGCTGGGCGCCCTGCTGGCCTATAAACTGCATGAACTGGTGCAGGCCCAGTATCGGGATGCCGAACGCATCACCCAGGGACTCGCGGAAAACCAGGCCGTCCGCATCCGCTCGCTGTTCGAAAACACCCAACGCATTGCTGCGCTGATCGCGGAACGCCCCAAGGTACGAAAACTCGACCGCACCAATTGCGATCCACTGATCAAAGACCTGCTGCAGCTGCCGCAACTTGTGCAGAACGTATCGGTGCTCGATCCCGAGCGGCGCTTCATCTGTACCGCGCGGCAGCCCGCCAGCAACGCGCCGGCACACCCGCACAGCGGATTCACCCAGGCACTCAACGGCCAGCCGGGACTCAGCGGCCCGGTACGGGGCGCGATCGATCAGCGCTGGATTATTGCCGCGGCACATCCGGTCCCCGGCGGTGACGGCAAGGTCGCGGGTGTGGTCACGGTCACCATCGATCTCAAACGCCTCGGCGCCGAGATCGACTCCGAAGCGATATGGTCCGGCGCCCGTTCAACCATCGTTGATCCCGCTGGTTTTGTGGTTGCGCGCTCCAACGCCGATGATCAATGGATAGGCAGGACCGTTGCCGAGATGCCGGCCGTGAGGGCCGCCAGCGAAAGCACAAAACCCGTGACCAATACCGGCATTGACGGTGTCGAGCGCATCTACGCCTCGGCAGCCATCAACGACCGCGGCTGGAAGGTCATCACCGGGATTCCGGTTGATACGCTGCTGGCACGCGAACGTACTGAAACCCGTCACGACCTGCTGCTGATCGGGCTGATCATCACGCTGTTTGCCGCCACTGCTTCGGGGCTGGCGCGCCAGCTTGCGGACCCGGTGCGCAACATGGGCGCAGCCCTGCGGCAGATTGCCGCAGGCGACCGTGATGCCCGGGTGCCGGAAAAAGGCCCCCGCGAAATTGCCGAACTCGCGCAACGTTTCAATCTTGCGCTTGATCATCTGCGCCATGCCAGTCGGACCAGTGCGCTGCTCGCAGCGATTGTTGAATCGAGCAATGATGCCATCCTCAGCCACGACACTGAAGGGCTGATCACTTCATGGAACAGCGCGGCAACAGACATGTTCGGCTGGACTGCGAACGAAGCCATCGGCAAGCCGGCGCAACTGATCACCCCGCCCGACCGTGCCGGCAACTTTGCCCACCTGCTGGAGCGCGTACAGCGCGGCGAGGCCGTACCGCCCCACGACACCGAACGCCGGCGCAAGGACGGCTCGCGTTTCCACGCCCAGGTCTCGCTGTCCGCGATCAGGGATGATGACGGCCGCGTGGCCGGCATTTCCACCATCGTGCGTGACATCACCGAACGCCAACGCGCCGAGGAAAACCTGCGGGCACTGGCACTGCGGCTGAGCCAGGTCGAGGAATCCGAACGACGCAATATCCACCGCGAGCTGCACGATCAGATCGGCGCCTGCCTGGCAACGCTGAAGATCGATCTCGACCTGCTCAGAAAGCAGTTGCCGCCGGATGACGAAAAAGCGGCCAGACGCCTGGAGCAAATGCGGCAGATGACCGGGGAAACCATCCGGCGCATCCGCGATGTGATGGCCGATCTGCGTCCGCCGGGCCTCGACGACTACGG
>JAIENU010000140.1 GCA_019751125.1 Burkholderiales bacterium
CGCGACCTGCGCAGCGAAGTGCGCCACAACCGCTTCCGCGCCGACCTCTATCACCGGCTGTCGGTGTTCACCATCGAGGTGCCGGCGCTGCGCGAGCTGGGCGACGACAAGCTGCTGCTGCTCGACCACTTCCGCGATTTCTATGCGCGCCAGATCGGCGCGCAGCCGGTCGAACTCGACGCCGAGGCAATCAGGCTGTGGGTGCAGTACCCCTTTCCGGGCAATGTGCGCGAGCTGCGCAATGTGGTGATCCGCCTCTGCACCAAGTACGCCGGCACCCGCATCACGCCATCGCTGCTGCAGGCGGAATTCGACCGCGAAGTGCAGGCGCCGGCCGGCGCCACGGCAATGACCGACGAAAACGTGCTGCTCGATGCGGCGCGGCGGCAGATCGAGGCCGACCCCGATTTCCGCCTCGACGAAGTACTCAAGCGCTGGGAACAGGGCTTCATCGAAGCCGCGCTGGCGATGACCAACGGCAACCTGTCGCAGGCGGCAAAAAAACTGGGCATCAACCGCACCACGCTGTACGGCCGGATGCAGACCCGCGGCGATGACGAAGGAAACAGATAGCGATGTACTACGAACACTTCGGACTGAAAGAGCCGCCGTTCAAAATCACGCCGAACACCGATTTCTTTTTCGGCGGCGGCAACCGCGGACCGATACTCGAGGCGCTGATCTACGCGATCAGCCAGGGCGAAGGCATCGTCAAGGTCACCGGCGAGGTCGGCAGCGGCAAGACCATGCTCTGCAGCATGCTGCAGAGCCGGCTGCCGGAAAACGTCGAGACCATCTACCTCGCCAATCCCAGCGTCTCGCCCGACGAAATCCTGCACGCCATCGCCTTCGAACTGCAGCTCGAGGTAACCCATGACGCCGGCCGGCTGGCGGTGATGCACGCGCTGCAGGACCATCTGCTCAAGCGCCATGCCGAAGGCCGCCGCGTGGTGCTGTTCGTCGAGGAATCGCAGGGCATGCCGATCGCGACACTCGAGGAAATCCGCCTGCTGTCGAACCTCGAGACCAAATCCGACAAGCTGCTGCAGATCGTGCTCTTCGGCCAGCCCGAGCTCGACGAAAACCTGCGCCAGAACCAGATCCGCCAGCTGAAGGAACGCATCACCCACAGCTTTCGCCTCGAACCGCTGACCGCGGCCGAGACCCGCGAGTACCTGATGTTCCGCATGCGCGCCGCCGGTTACCGCGGCCCGGACCTGTTCAGCGACGCCATCGTGCGCGAAATCGCGCGCATCTCCGGCGGCCTCACCCGGCGCATCAACCTGATCGCCGACAAGGCACTGCTCGCCGCATTTGCCGACAACACCCACACGCTGCGCCAGAAACACATCGACGCCGCGGTGCGCGACAGCGAATTTGCGCGCGAACCGGCAGGCACTTCCACAGCCCCGGCACGGCCGCGCTGGGCGCTGGGTGCGGTATTGGTCGTTGCCGGCATGGCCGCCGGCGCCGGTCTGTACGGCTGGTGGCTGCAGCAGCCGGCCGGCGAAAGCCAGGGCAAAACATCCCCGGCGACACCCGCCGCAACGCCTCAACCGTCGCCATCCAGCCCCATAAATGCCGCGACGCAGCAAGAAAATAATTCAATAAAAACAAATACTTATGACGATTCTGGCAAATCTCCATCCAGCTTGTCAGTAGCAAGCACTGACAAACCAGCCCCGGCCCCCAATACCGAAACTCCAGCACCTGCCGCGACCCGCGACAACAACCCCCGGGCCATCGGCCAGCTGCTCAATGACAGGCTGGCTGCCACCACGAAATGGCTGGCCCAGTCGCCCCCGCAGACCTACACCGTGCAACTGCTCGGTTCGCATGACGAAAAACAGCTGAACCAACATCTGAGATTTATCTCGAACATCATTGAAATCAATGATGTTTTTGTGTATCGTACCTTGGCAAAAGGTGAGCCGGCGCTGACCCTGACCTGGGGCAATTTCGACAATCCGCGCGCGGCACGCGAAGCGATGGCTAAACTACCGCCATCACTGAAGATGTACAGGCCGCTGCTGCGTACAGTTCAAGGCATCAAGACGGAGATCGCCAGCAACAACCCGTCGTGACGGGGAGAAGTCTCCGCCACGGCAAGTAACAACCGGCCGGTTGGCCAGGGGAGAAAGCACAACATGTTCGAGCAGCAGCAGGCTCGTCGGTTCAAGCGGACGCCGCAAGGCCGCGTCCATGTGTTGAGCTTTGCCGTCGCCTTCGCGACCGGCAGCGTGATTCTCGGCGGCTGCGCCCAGTTCCAGGGCAAGGTCCCGCCCTCCGAAGGCCATATCACCGCACCGCCGCAGCAACAGCAGGCAGCAACAGCCCAAATTCCCGCACCGGCCCGCGCCGCCACTCTGGTGCCGCCACCCACGGCGCAAGTCAAACCGCAGACCTACAGCGTGGTGGTGCACGAGGTGCCGGTGAAGGAACTGCTGCTCGCGCTGGCGCGCGACACCAAACAGAACATCGACATCCATCCCGGCCTCGCCGGGCTGGTCAGCCTGAACGCGATCAACGAAACATTGCCGGCGATCCTTGAGCGCCTGACGCGTCAGGTGAACATGCGTTATCGCACCGAGGGCAACACCATCGTTGTCACGCCGGACATTCCCTACGTCAAAACCTACCGCGTCAACTACGTCAACATGACGCGCGACACCACCTCCTCGATCGGCGTCTCCGGGGAAATTTCCACCGGCTCCTCGTCTGGCGGTGGCAGTTCGGGTGGCGGCGGGAGCGGAGGCAGCAGTGGCGGCAGCGGCGGCTCCGCCGGCTCGACAACCACAGTACGCTCGAGTTCGACCAACAATTTCTGGGATGCGCTGCGCGACAACATCCGCGGCATCCTCAATTCGACCCGGCTGCAGACACTGAGCGCCGATGCCCGCGCGGAACGCCGTGAGCTGATCAAGCAGGAGCAGGATCTGCGCGTGCGGCAGATCGAAGCCGCCAGCCGTGCCGGCCAGGGCGCGCCAAACCTTGCCTCGAACACCATCTCCGCGCCGGGTTCGCAAACCGCAGCCGCCAGCCTGTTGCCCGATGACGTGGTGGTCAACGCCGTCTCCGGCACCATCACCGTCAACGCGACGGACGCCCAGCACCAGCTGGTGCAGCGGCATATCGACAGCGTCACCGCATCCATCCAGCGCCAGGTGCTGATCGAAGCCACGATTGTCGAGGTTGCCCTCTCTGATGCATTCCAGGCCGGCATCGACTGGAGCCGGTTGCCGATCAGCGGTGGCGTCTCGATCACGCAATCCCTGCTTGGCGGCTTCAACGCTGCGGCGACAGGCTCAGGTGCCACGGCAGGCAACTCGCTGACGGTCGCCTACACCAATCCGACCACCAACCTCGGCAACATCAGCGGCACGGTGCGCCTGCTCGAAACCTTCGGCAATTCGCGCGTGTTGTCGAGCCCGAAGCTGATGGCGATGAACAACCAGACGGCCCTGCTGAAGGTGGTCGACAACCTGGTCTATTTCGAAATCCAGGCGCAGACCAACACCACCCAGGGTGTTGCCAGCACCACCTTCAACAGCAATCCGAAATTTGTCTCCGTCGGCGTGGTGATGGGTGTCACGCCGCAGATCAACGAAGACGGCCGCGTGCAGCTCAACGTGCGCCCGACAGTGACCCGCCTCAACACTGCGCAACCCTTCGTCAATGATCCCAACCCGAGCCTGTGTGATGCCGCACGCGTCAACTGCATTGCCAATCCGGTGCCGCAGATCCAGGTGCGTGAAATGGAATCGGTGCTGCAGGTGGTCAGCGGCCAGACGGTGATCCTCGGCGGCCTGATGCAGGACAACACGATCAACTCGCGCGAACAGATCCCGGGAGCCGACAGCATCGGCAGCCTTGGCGACCTGTTCCGTTTCCGTGACCAGCGTGCGCGCAAGACTGAGCTAGTGATTTTCCTGCGCCCGACCGTGGTCACCAATCCCACGCTCGCCAGCGACGAGCTGAAGCAATTCCAGCGCTTCCTGCCCCAACTCGACAGCAACACCGGCAAGACGACGCCATGAGCCTGCTGATGAAGGCCTTGGAAAAGGCCGCCAAGGACCGCGGCGGCGCGCCGGCACCGGCGGCGCCGGGCATGGCCCCTTTGCCGGAGGCAGCAGCTCCCGCGCCGCAAAAAATCGAACTCTCGCTGGAACCGCTAACGCCTGAAATCAAGACCGAGCCAGCACCGGGTGCACGAGACCTGCCTGCAGCGGAAAAACCGGGCATGCGGCCGCCTCCGGCGCCACCCATCGCGCAGCCACCGAGGACTGCCGCAAAACCCGCGGCCAGAGCCGAAGCCGAGCGCGAGCGCGCAGCCACCGTGATGCAGGCCAGCGCCGCCGCAACAGATCTGCCGCCACCGCGGCGACGTTTCAACCCGATGCTGATCGTCGGCGGCATCGCCGCTCTGGCAGTGATTGGCGGCGCAATCTACGTGTACCTGCAGATTACCAATCCGGCGATGTTCATCCGCCAGCAACCGGCCCAACCGCCGCTCGCTCAGCCGCAGCCCGCGCCGCCGGCGGTAACTCCGCCGGCTGTTGACGCCCCGGTCACTACCGCCGCAGTCGTGGCGCCGCCTGGTCCGGCCGATGCCGCGGCAGCGAAGGCCGAAGCAGCCACCGCACCCGCCATTACGGCGAGACCAGCCCCGGGCAATACTGCCGCCACGACCGCGCCCCGCGCTGAAACCCCGCGCGACCTGATCAAGGTCAGCCCCGGTTCGGCCGAACCGCAGCTCGATCCCAAACTCGGCGAGGCCTATACAGCGTTGCAGACCGGCAAACTTGATGCGGCGCGCCAGCTTTACGGGGAAATGGCGCGCAGCGATCCGCGCAATGTGCAGGCGCTGCTCGGCCTTGCCGCGGTGCAGGTCCAGGATGGCCAGGCGGATGAAGCGGGACGCAGCTACGTCCGTGTGCTCGAGCTCGATCCGCGCAACACCTATGCCCAGGCCGGCCTGGTGTCGCTGGTCGGCCGTGCCGACCCGACCGCCGCCGAAGCACGCCTGAAGCAGCTGATCATGCGCGAACCACTGCCATCGCTGCATTTCACGCTGGGAAATCTCTATGCAGACCAGTCGCGCTGGGCCGAAGCCCAGCAGTCGTACTTCCAGGCACATACGCTGGAATCAGGCAATCCCGACTATGCCTACAATCTTGCGGTGAGCCTCGAGCACATCGGCCAGCCGCGGCTTGCTGCGGGCTTCTACCGTCGCGCCGTCGAACTCGCCCCGCAACGCGGCGGGCGCGTCGGCTTCAACGTCAACCAGGCGCAGGATCGCGCCCGTCAGCTGGCTGCGCTTGCGCAATAGGCAGCCGGTCGGGTAACCCCGATGTCCGAACAACGAAAGAAACTGCGGCTCGGCGAGCTGCTGGTGCAGCAGGGCCTGATCACCAAGGATCAGCTCGCCATCGTGCTCGCCGAACAGCGCAACAGCAACGTGCCGATCGGCCGCCTGCTGGTGCGGCTGGGCTTCGTCACCGAGACCGCGATCCGCGACATCATGGCGCGGACCGTCGGCCAGGAGTCGATCGACCTTTCGCAGGTAATCGCCGACCCTGAAGCGCTGAGCCTGGTGCCGGAAGATTTCGCCCGGCGCAACCAGTTGCTGCCGATAGCCTTCGACCCGGTGGACCAGGTGCTGACCATCGCCACCACCGATCTTTTCAACGTGGTTGCGCTCGACCAGCTGCGTGCCATGCTCGGCCCGCAGGTCGAGCTCAAGGCCCAGCTCGCCGCCGAAGCCCAGCTCGGCGACTACATCGACCAGTTCTACGGCCACGAGCTTTCGGTCGACGGCATCCTCACCGAGATCGAAACCGGCGAGATCGACTACGACAGCCTTCAGGGCGGCGGCGATGAATACACGCAGCCGATGGTGCGGCTGGTCAACGCGATCCTGGTCGATTCGGTCAAACGCGGCGCTTCCGACATCCACTTCGAACCGGAATACGCCTTCCTGCGCATCCGCTACCGCATCGACGGCGTGCTGGAGACGGTGCGCAGCCTGCACAAGACCTACATGCCCGGCATCACCGTGCGCCTGAAAGTGGTCAGCGACATGAACATCGCCGAGACCCGCGCACCGCAGGACGGCCGGCTGTCACTGACACTGAATGGCCGCCCGGTGGACTTCCGGGTGTCGACGCAGCCGACGATCTACGGCGAGAACATCGTGCTGCGCGTGCTCGACCGCGAAAAGTCGATCGTCAATCTTGACCGCATGAACCTGTCGAAGCCGACGATGGCCAAGCTCGACGTGATGCTGTCGCGGCCCGAGGGCATCCTGGTGGTGACCGGCCCCACCGGCAGCGGCAAGACCACCACCCTGTATTCGCTGCTCGCCCAGGTCAACGACGAAACCGTCAACATCATGACCCTGGAAGACCCGGTCGAATATCCGCTGACCCTGATGCGGCAGACCTCGGTCAGCGAAGTGGCCAAGATGGATTTCGCCAACGGCATCCGCTCGATCATGCGCCAGGATCCGGACATCATTCTCGTCGGCGAGGTGCGCGACAAGGAAACCGCCGAGATGGCATTCCGTGCGGCAATGACCGGCCACCAGGTGTTCACCACGCTGCACACCAACTCCGCGCTGGGTGCCTTCCCGCGGCTGCTCGACATCGGCATCCAGCCCGACATCATGGCCGGCAACATCATCGGCATCATCGCCCAGCGCCTGGTGCGCGTGCTGTGCTCCCATTGCAAGGAAGCCTACGCCCCCTCGCATGACGAGCGCGCGCTGTTGGGTGCCGCCGCCGACCAGGCCTCCTTTCTCTACCGGCCGATCGGCTGCAAGCATTGCAGCAACAAGGGCTACCGCGGCCGCACCCCGATCATGGAGCTGCTGGTGATGGATGGCGACCTTGACGAGCTGGTGGCACGACGCGCCACTGCGAAAGAACTGCGCGCCGAGGCGGTAACCAAGGGCTTCCGTTCGCTGGCCGAGGAGGGCATCACCCGCGTGATCGAGGGTGTGACCAGCCTCGCCGAAGTGGCCCGCACCGTCGACCTGACCGGCCGCATCCGCAACTGAACCCGCCCGGCGGCTGACCCGTGCCCTCGTTCGAATACAAGGCAATCGACAAGACCGGCCAGCCGGCACGCGGCGGGCTTGACGCAGTCAACGAAGTAGATCTCGAGCTGCGGCTGCGGCGCATGGGACTTGACCTGATCACCTGCAAGCAGGTCGACAAGAAACGCTCGTCCCTCGGTGCCGGAGCGATCACCCGCCAGGATCTGGTCAACTTCTGCTTCGACATGGAGCAGATGGTGCGCTCGGGCATCCCGATACTCGACGGCCTGCGCGACATGCGCGACACCATCGATTCCCCGCGTTTCCGCGAAGTGCTGACGGTGATGACCGAGGACATGGAGGCCGGCAATGTACTGTCGCAGTGCATGGCCACACATTCCGACGTCTTTGATCGCGTATTCATCAGCCTGATCCGCGCTGGCGAACGCTCGGGACAACTGCCGGAAGTCTTCCAGAATCTTGCCGAAACCATACGCTGGCAGGACGAGCTTATTTCACAGACGCGGCGCCTGCTGATGTATCCGGCCTTCACCCTGGTGGTGGTTCTCGGGGTGATGGGTGCCCTGCTGGTGTTCCTGGTGCCGCAGATCGCCGGGCTGTTCAAATCGATGGGCATGGCATTGCCGCCCCAAACCAAACTGCTGCTCGCGGTGTCGGCTTTCGCCAAGGATTTCTGGTTGCCGATCCTTCTGATCCCGACTGCGGCAGTTGTCAGCGTCACCGTTGTCATCAAACGCTCAAGCAAGGCTGCCTATCTTTGGGACCACGCCAAGCTGCGCATACCGGTGATCGGGCCGATCCTGCAGAAAATCATCATGTCGCGCTTTTCAAACAC
>JAIENU010000053.1 GCA_019751125.1 Burkholderiales bacterium
ATTTCGGCAAAAGCGCTGGCCGCCAGCCAGCACGCGAAACTGCCGCGCTCGTACTGGTCCTGGGATGAAATGCTCGCGCCGAACAAGAACGGCTTTTTCCCGTACACGCCGGCGACCAACCTGCTCTATGGCCTGCGCGAAGCGTTGAAAATGCTGCTCGACGAGGAGGGCCTCGACAAGGTGTTCGCGCGCCACCAGCGCCATGCCGAAGCCACACGCCGCGCGGTAAATGCCTGGGGCCTTGAGGTGCTGTGCCAGAATCCGGCCGAATACTCCGGTGTGCTGACCGCGGTGCTGATGCCCGCCGGCCACAGTGAAGTCGCCTTCCGCAAGGTCGTGCTTGAACACTTCAACATGTCGCTGGGCAGCGGGCTGGGCAAGATCGCCGACAAGGTGTTCCGCATCGGCCACCTCGGTGACTTCAACGACCTCACGCTGCTCGGTACGCTGGCCGGTGTCGAGATGGGACTTGAGCTTGCCGGCGTGCCGCACAAAAAAGGTGGCGTCACCGTGGCCATGGAGTATCTGACCGGCGGCAAATCAGCAGCCCGTACCGCCAAGGCCGCCTGAAACGCCGGTGATATGCTCCGGCTTTCCCGGAGCATGTTGCCGACGCAGCGCGGTCCAGAACGCGCGCCAAAAAAGACAAGGGACTCCGGCACAACCATCACGGAGGAGTCCCATGTCCGCACGCACCGCCATTGTTCTTGCTGCATTGTTTGCAGCAGCACCACTCGCCCACGCACAAAAATATCCCGAGCGGCCGATTCGCATGGTGGTGCCGTTTGCCCCGGGAGGTGGCACCGACATCATCGGCCGCATAGTCGGCCAGGGGCTCGGTGAAACGCTGGGCCAGCCGGTGGTCATCGACAATCGCGGCGGCGCCGGCTCGACGCTCGGCACCGAGATCGTCGCCAAGTCACCGTCTGACGGCTACACACTGCTGTTCGGCAACATCAGCCTGGCCTTCAATGTGACGCTGTACACCAAGCTGCGCTACGACACCCGCCGCGACCTGACGCCAGTCACACTCGCCGCGGTGCAGCCCAACATCGTGGTCATCAATCCCGGCCTGCCGGCGAAGAACCTGAAGGAGTTCATCGAACTCTCGCGCGCCAATCCCGGCAAATACAACTACGCCTCGGCCGGCGTCGGCTCCGGCACCCACCTCGCCGCCGAGCTGCTGAAGCTGATCACCAAGATCGATCTCGCGCATATTCCGTACAAGGGCACCGGTCCGGCGCTGAGCGATCTGCTCGGCGGGCAGGTCAACATGATGGTGTCGACCTTCGCTTCGGCCCTGCCCCATGTCAAAACCGGACGCATGCGCGCGCTGGGCGTGACGACGATCAAGCGTTCGCCGGCCGCACCGGAAGTGCCGACACTCGATGAATCCGGCATCAAGGGTTATGACTACAGCACCTGGTACGGCCTGCTCGCGCCGGGCCGCGTGCCCAAAGCGATGGTTGACCGCCTCAACAGTGCCACACATCAGGTGCTCGACCGCAACGACATCCGCCAGAAATTCGAGCAGCAGGGTGTTGATGCCGTACGCAACTCGCCCGCGGAGTTTGCTGAATACCTGAGAACCGAAACCGAAAAATGGGGCAAGGTGGTCAAGGCCACCGGCGCCAAGGCCGAGTAAACTGGCGGCGTTTTCGCAATCCCTTCTCGCTGATCATGAATTTCATCGACCGCATCGGCATCGACATCGGCCGCCGCCTGCCGCTGGAAGACGCCATCACCTGGGCCGCGCGTAATGGCGTGCGCCACATCGACATCCAGCTCGACACCGCGGCCAACGCCATCAACACCTTCGATGACGCGCGCTGCGCGCGCATCCGCAGCGCGCTGGAGCAACAGGGTGTACATCTGGCGCTGCACACACTGTCGGCGGTCAATGTCGCGGAATACTCGCCGTACGTCGGCGACGGCGTCGAAGCCTATCTGCGCAGCTACGTCGAAGTAGCACCCAAACTCGGCGCGCAGTGGATCGTGGTCCACGCCGGCTATCACTTCGGCTCCGACCGGGCGCTGCGCATGCAGGCCGGCAAAGACCGCCTGAAACGTATCGTCGCCCATGCTGAAAATCATAAGTCATTGATTTTATTGGAAAACTTGAACAAAGAGCCGGGCGACGCCGAGGTCCATTACCTTGCCCATACCCTCGAGGAATGGCAGTACTACTGGGACATCGCCTCGCCTGCGTTCAAGCTCTCCTTCACCGCCAACCACGCCCACCTGGTGCCCGAAGGCGTCGAAGGTTTTGTGGCCGCGCTGGATTTCGCGCGTGTCGGCGAAGTGCGCCTCGCCGACTGTTTCCGCAACGGCAAAGAGGAGCACCTGCTGCCGGGCCGCGGTGACCTCGACTTTGCGACAATGTTCAGACTGATCGAAGGCAAGGGTTTCCGCGGCACCTACACCAACGCCTTCGGTACGCTCGATGACATGCTGGCCGCGCGCGAGGTGCTCGCCGGCCATGCCCGCAATGCCGGAGTGACGCCATGAACAGTCCCGTTCTGCTGTCCCGCGATGACGACATCGCCACTTTGACACTGAACCGCCCCGAGCGCCTCAACGCGCTGAACCGTGACATGTGGCAGACCCTCGGCGACGCGATGCGCTCGCTGTCCGCCGATGACACATTACGCTGCATCGTGCTGCGCGGCGCCGGTGGCAAGGCCTTCGCCGCAGGCGCCGACATCGCCGAATTCGCCACCGAACGTGCCGACTCGCGCCAGGCCTGCGGCTATGGTGAGCTGATCCATTCGACGATGAAAGCCGTGGGGCAATGCCGTCACCCGACGGTGGCGCTGATCGAAGGCGCCTGCGTTGGCGGCGGGCTGGAAATCGCCGCGATGTGCGACCTGCGCATCTGCGGCACGTCCAGCCGTTTCGGCGTGCCGATCAGCAAGCTTGGCCTGACCATGGGTTATGGCGAACTTGCCGGCCTGCTCGCGCTGGTCGGCCGTGCAGTGACGCTGGAGATCCTGCTCGAAGGCCGCGTCTTCGATGCGGCCGAAGCCTTCCACAAAGGCCTGGTCAACCGCGTGGTCGCCGATGACGACGTCGAAAAGGAAGCCTATGCGCTGGCACGACGCATCGCCGACGGCGCACCGCTGGTCGCGCGCTGGCACAAACAGTTCATCGAACGCCTGACACCGTATGCGGACATCCCGGCCAGCGAATGGGACAAAGGTTTCGCCTGCTTCGACACCGAAGACTACAAGGAAGGCGTACGCGCCTTCCTTGCCAAGACCAAACCGGATTTCAGGGGACGCTGATGCGCACCTTGCTGCTGTTGCTCTCGCTGCTGTTCAGTCCGGCCGTTATAGCCCAGGCCGACTATGCCCGCGAGCAGCGCTGGGCCGACGAGATCACGCCGACGATCCTGGTCGGTGATCCGGTGCAGCTGGCATTGCCATCGGGGCGCAAATTCCTCGGCATCCACACACCAAACCCAAAAGCACAGACCGGTGTAATCCTGGTCCACGGCCTCGGCGTACATCCCGACTGGGGCCTGATCAACCCACTGCGCAGCCAGCTCTCCGATCAGGGCTACACCACGCTGTCGATACAGATGCCGGTGCTCGCCGCCGACGCGCCAGGCAGCGCCTATCCACCGCTGTTTCAGGAAGCCGCCGAACGCATCGCCGCCGCCGTGCAATACCTGCGCAACAATGGCCTGCACAAAATTGTCATCGTTTCCCACAGTCTCGGTGCGCGCATGACCAATGTTTTTCTGAATACGCCCGGCCGCCCCGCGATCGATGCCTGGGTGTCGATAGGCATCACCAGCGAATACACGCGACCTGAAACTTTTGACATGCCCGTGCTCGATCTCTATGGCGAAAAGGATTTCCCCGGCGTACTCGGTCTCGCGCAAAAGCGCGCCTCTTCGATCACGGGTATCCGCGGCTCGGCGCAAATCCAGGTCGCCGGAGCCGACCATTACTTCAATGGCTCAACAACCGAGCTGGTGCGCGCGGTAAAACTCTTCCTCGACAGCGCGACGCGATGACCCCCCGCCGCATCAGCGCCGTCACCGCCGCGCTGATGCTGGCGATGCCACCCGCCCATGCGGCACGGCCGATGATCACCGACGATGCGCGCACCGTCGATGCCAAGGCCTGCCAGGTCGAGGCCTGGTCACGCACCAACCGGGGCAGCCGTGAACTGTGGGCGCTGCCCGCCTGCAATTTCACCGGCAATCTCGAGCTGACTCTCGGCGGCGCGGTGACCCGCGAAGGCGGCGGCAGTTCGACCAGCGATGTCGTGCTCCAGGGCAAAACCCTGCTCAAACCGCTGGAAACCAACGGCTACGGCGTCGGCCTCGCCATCGGTTACGGCGCGCATCCGGCGGATTACAACGGCCGCAATCTTGGCGATCCCTATTTTTATGTGCCGGCGAGTTTTTCCTTTGCCGACGACCGCGTGGTGCTGCACCTGAATGGCGGCGCACGCCATGTCCGCGCCGAACAGACGCGTGCAACCTGGGGCATCGGCTCCGAAACACTGATCACGCCACGGGTGTTCCTGATCGCCGAAACCTTTGGCGAAAGCCGCAACAACGCGTCGTACCAGGCCGGGTTGCGCCTGTGGCTGGTGCCCAACCGCGTGCAGATCGACGCCACCTACGGTAACCAGTACGGTGACAAGCCCGGTGCCCGCTGGTTCTCGGTGGGCCTGCGCCTGCTCTCGCCACCCTTCCTGAAATAGGCCGCGCCCGCGTTATCATCGACGGCTCTGAAACGCCGGAGCTTGTCATGGCCCAGATGTACACCGAACTGTCCGAACGCCATCAACAGTTCATTGCCGAACAGAAACTGTTCTTTGTCGCCACTGCCACCGCAGACAGCCGCATCAACCTGTCGCCCAAAGGCATGGACTCGATGCGCGTGCTGGATACCCGCCGTGTCGCCTGGCTCAATGTCACAGGCAGCGGCAACGAAACCGCGGCGCATGTGCAGATCGACCCTCGGATGACACTGATGTTCTGCGCCTTCGACGGTGCGCCGCTGATCCTGCGCCTTTACGGCAAGGCGCGCGTGGTTCACCAGAAGGATGCCGACTGGCCGGCGCTGTACTCGCTCTTCAAACCGCTGCCCGGCGCACGGCAGATTTTTGATCTCGCGGTGAGCCATGTCCAGACCTCCTGCGGCATGGGTGTGCCGCTGATGGATTACCGCGGCGAGCGTGGCTCGCTGGAGGCCTGGGCCGAGAAAAAAGGCGAGGCCGGTGTGCGTGACTACTGGGCACAGAAAAACCAGGCGAGCATCGACGGCCTGCCGACACAAATCCTCGAGCGCAACACGTGAGCGCCGACCGCAGCAGTGTCACCCTCACCGGCGGTCAGTTCGACTGGGCCGACCCGCTGCTGATCGAGGCGCAGCTGACCGAAGACGAGCGGATGATCCGCGATGCGGCGCGCCAGTACGCGCAGGACAAACTCGCGCCGCGCATCCGCGACTGGAACCGCCACGAAACCTTTGACCGCGAAGTGATGCGCGAAATGGGCGAGATGGGCTTCCTTGGCGCGCCGCTGCAGGGCTACGGTTGTGCCGGCATCGGTTATGTCGCCTACGGTCTGATCATGCGCGAACTGGAACGCGTTGATACCGCCTTCCGCTCCGCCGTCGGTGTGCAGGGCGGGCTGGCGATGACCCCGATCTACGCCTACGGCAGCGAAGAGCAACGCCAGAAATATCTGCCGAAAATGGCCACCGGCGAATTGCTCGGCTGCTTCGGCCTCACCGAACCCGACCACGGCTCCGATCCAGGCAGCATGAAAACCCGTGCGCGCAAGGTGGAAGGCGGCTGGCGCCTGACTGGCACCAAGCTGTGGATTACCCATGCGCCGATCGCCGACATCATGGTGGTGTGGGCCAAGGATGACGAGGGCGTGATCCGCGGCTTCATCCTCGAGCGCGGCATGGCCGGACTCGCCACGCGCAAGATTGAAGGCAAGTTCTCGGTGCGCGCCTCCCCAACCGGCGAGATCGTAATGGACAACGTGCTGGTGCCCGAAGCCAACCTGCTGCCGAATGTGTCCGGCCTGAAAGGGCCTTTCGGCTGCCTCAACAATGCGCGCTTCGTGATCTGCTGGGGCGCGCTGGGTGCCGCCGAAGCCTGCTGGCACACCGCGCGCCAGTACACCATGGACCGCGAACAGTTCGGCAAGCCGCTGGCCGCCAACCAGCTGATCCAGAAAAAACTCGCCGACATGCAATCCGAAATCGCGCTGGGCCTGCTCGCCTGCCTGCATGTCAGCCGCTTGAGGGATGAAGGCAAGGCGACGCCGGAAATGGTCTCGCTGCTCAAGCGCAATTCGACGGGCAAGGCGCTGGACATCGCCCGCGCCGCGCGCGACATGCTCGGCGGCAACGGCATCTCCGACGAATACCCGGTGATCCGGCACATGCTGAATCTCGAAACCGTCAACACCCTCGAAGGCACCCACGACATCCACGCGCTGGTGCTGGGCCGCGCGCAGACCGGCCTGTCGGCGTTCAACTGAAACCTGCTGTGGCCGAACCCCTGAAAAACCAGTACGGCCCGGCCATCCCGCGGCGTATCGCTGCAATGATCGCGCAGGTATATCCGGCCTTCCCCAAAGCCGCCTTCCTGCGTGACGCGCTGGCTGGTTACGAGGCCCTGGAACTGATGCCGCGCGGGCGCCACATTGCTGCCGCCCTGCACAAGCACCTGCCGCAGGATGTGCCGGCGGCGCTGGACATTCTGCTCGCCTCACTTGATGCGCCGCGTGACGACATCAGCGGTGCTATGGCTTCCTTTTTGTTCATGCCGCATACGGTGTATGTCGCCACCCATGCGCTCGACCATTTTGAAGAGGCGATGCGCGCACAACATGCGTTGACCCAGCGCTTCACCGCCGAATTCAGCATCCGCCCCTTCATCGAGCGTGACCAGGCCCGCACGCTGGCACGGCTGCGCGAGTGGACTCGCGACCCCAGCGAGCATGTGCGCCGCCTGGTATCCGAAGGCACACGCCCGCGCCTGCCCTGGGCACCGCGGCTGCGCGCGCTACAACGTGATCCGCGTCCGGCGCTCGAGCTGCTGGAACTGCTGAAGGATGACCCTTCGCTGTACGTGCGGCGCTCGGTAGCCAACCACCTCAACGACATCGGCAAGGACCATCCGGAACTGCTCAACACCGTGGCCAAACGCTGGCTCAAAGGAGCTTCAGCGGAACGGGCGTGGATCGTGCGCCATGCGCTGCGTTCGGCGATCAAGCGTGGTGATGCCGGCGCGCTGGCGGTCAGTGGTTTTGGCAAGCGGGCTGAGGTCACCGTACGCAAAGCCACTGTCGCACCGGAACGTGTGGCCACCGGCGGCAAGGTGCGCATCGCGTTTGAATTGCTGAACCGACTGCCTGGGCAGCAGCGGGTGCTGGTGGACCTGCGCGTGCACTACATCAAGTCGAACGGCCAGTCCGCGCCCAAGGTGTTCAAGCTGAGGACCGTTGAACTCGCGCCGCGGGAAGCGCAGGCCTTTGCCAAAAACCTGTCGCTGGCCGACCTCAGCACGCGCCGCCATTATCCCGGCGTGCACCAAGTCGAAGTCCTGCTCAACGGCCGTGCCGTGGCACTCGGTGAATTCCGCCTGGCGACAAAACGTTCAGGCCGGGGTTGAAGCCGCGGCGGCCTCCGCCGCACGCTCCCGGCGCCGCCTCAGTACCCGCGCAAAGATCAGCGTCAGCACTGCTGACGGAAACAGCGCAAGCAGCATCGCCGACGGCCCCCACACCCGCAGGTATTCCGGCTTCACCACCGTGCCGTCGGTTTCGTAGGCGGCATGGATCACGTAGTCATCCTCGATCACATCAACCTCGATGCGTTGGCGACCATCGGCACCGACACCAACCTTGAAGCG
>JAIENU010000172.1 GCA_019751125.1 Burkholderiales bacterium
CCGAGGATTGCCGACGGGCTCATGCCGACCACGCGGTTGAGCACGCTGCTGGACTGCGACTGCTGGATGAAACGGGTGATTTCGTTGCCGGCGATCGAGAAACCCTGCCAGTTGATCACCGCACCCGGACTGTTGGTGACCGTCAGCGTGTTGCCCTGCGCAGAAAAGCTGGCCTGCCCATGGACAACAGTAGGAGCATTGGGGTTGGCGTATACGCCACCCGCGGCAAAACAGGCAGCTGTCGCCACGGCAGAAGCCGTGCGACGCAGCAGAACCCCTGTCGCCATACCCTTATGTCGCTGCATGCCACCCCACCCTGACCCCACGCGCACCCCAGTTGAGAACTGAAATGCGTCGATTAACCCAGTTTACTGCCACCGACTCTCAACGAATGTGACACTGTTCACGAAGACCATAAACATAAAAAATGCATAACCCATTGTTTTTAAATGCATTTTAGAAAACATAGCCCACAGTGACATGCCAGCGGTTGGCATAGGCACGCCCCGCGGGGGTGCCGAACTGCGAACCATCATGCAGAACCTGGGCAAAATCAGCCTTGATGGTGAGGTTGGTGCCATAGCTCATGCGCGCACCAAAACCTGCACTGTCGACACTGACCCTCTCCATTTCGCCAGGTATCGTGAAGTTGCGCACCACCTGACCGGTGTCATAGAAGGCCAGTAGCCGCAGCTTCGCCTTGTCGAACCCCAGCGTGGTGCCGATCTCCGGCGTGTAGACCTCCCAGTTCGAGCGGATACCCTTGTCGCTGGAAACATAACGCTCGTTGAAACCACGGATGCTGTCAGCACCACCAAGTCCGAACTGCTCGGCCGAAATCAGTGCGTGGTCGGTGTATTGCGCATCGATCTTCAGCCGGTACTGCCAATCCTTTGCGAACAAACCAGTGAAAGTTGTGCCAGCCCGCCAGAGTTGATACGAAGCACGCGCGTTCCGTCGGGAATTCTTGAAATCCTCATTGGTGCCATCGTCGCCACCAGGCAGATTCTGCATATAGCTCAGATAGACACTGATTTCGCGCTGCTCACGCCGTAGCTGTGCACTGTAGGTCAGCGTTGCCGGATGAACCGTTACATCGGGAACAAAATTGAAGCCGCCGCCGACCGGCGTCACCAGATTCTGATAGGCACGGTAATCAAGGCCATAGACCAGACGCTGCTCGATATCGCCGAGGCGCGCCAGGTTATGGTTGTAACGAACGGCGTAGATCGCACCCTGCCCGGAAACGTCAAAAAGGCTTTGCACCGTCCCGGAATTCACCGTCGAATAACCGGCGATGAAGTCGAGCGAATCGCCGCGGCCATACAGCGGCACGCGATAACCCAAGCCATAGACCTCGACGTCATTGATGTTCTGCGGTGAAGTGATGTATTGCAACGTCAGCACATGGTCGCGGCCGAACATGTTGGCGTGCTGAAACGCAAAGCCGGAACGGTAAAAACCGGTTTCCTTGTTGCCGGTGTTGTCCAGGCTGATGCTGAAACGCATCGGCGCAACATCGGCAACGCGGATCACCGCATCGACCTCGTTTTCGCGCTGCGAGGGACGCAGCAGCACCGCACTTTGCCGCGCCGGGTTCTCGTTGGCGACACGGATGCTCGCTGAAATATCGCGGGTCATCGGCGTGGTACCCGGTTGCAGCGAAGGCACGCTGCGCCGGATCACCTCGGTGCTGAAATGCTCATTACCCTCGACCAGCACACGGCCGATGCGCACCTCAGTCACCTTCAGCGTCACCTCGCCGCGATCCAACTCCTGCTCGGGCAGTGTCACCTGGACACCGCCATAACCTTTTGTCTGGTACAGCGCCTGCAGCGCCTCCAAGGCTTTCTGCACATCGCCGAAATCACGCTGGCGCCCGGTGAAGGCGGCAAGTTCGCGCTCGATTTCCTCCGTTTTGAGCAGCGTATTGCCGTCAATGCGATAGGCCCGCACCTCGAAACGCAGCACATCGGGAACCGCCTCGAGCACATCGATGGCCGGCGCATCGGCCTGTACCAGCAGAATGGGCGTTACAACTGCGGCGCGGACCGGGGAAGAAAGCTCGCGATCAAGGCGCAGCTGATTGACAGGACCGGCGATGACATCAACCGCAGCACCCAGCAGGATGCCTGCGGCCAGACAAACACTCAGCCTGTGACTGCCCTTGCGGCCACGCAACATCCATTCTCCCTTTTGGGAACGGCCAGGGGCCGTCCGTACAAGTCCGATGGATGGTCAAGAAATGACCCTGTGCAATGCACACATAGACTTGATTTTTTATTATATAGCAACCACTTAGGACTGACTGCGGGGGTCAATCGCGGCACGGGATGCAACCTGTTACATTCTGGCTCTGTTTTTCACCCGTTTTTTCATTTTTTTCCCATTTCCCATCCGCTCAGGCTATTTCCGAACATGAACTCCACCACCCGTCACTGCCGCGTTCTCATCCTTGGTTCCGGCCCCGCCGGCTACAGCGCCGCCGTTTATGCCGCCCGCGCCAACCTCAAACCGGTGCTGATCACCGGTCTTGCCCAAGGCGGCCAGCTGATGACCACCACCGACGTCGACAACTGGCCGGCCGATCCGGATGGCGTCCAGGGACCAGACCTGATGGCGCGCTTCCAGAAGCACGCCGAACGCTTCAATACCGAGCAGATCTTTGATCACATCCATACCGTCAAGCTGAAGGAAACCCCGATCACGCTGATCGGCGACCAGGGCACGTACACCTGCGACGCGCTGATCATTGCCACCGGCGCCTCGGCGATGTATCTCGGCCTGCCCTCTGAAGAAAAATTCATGGGTCGCGGCGTCTCCGGCTGCGCCACCTGCGACGGCTTTTTCTACAAAAACCAGGAAGTCGCGGTCATCGGCGGCGGCAACACCGCGGTCGAAGAAGCGCTTTACCTGACCAATATCGCCAAACACGTCACCGTGGTCCACCGCCGCGACAAATTCCGCGCCGAGGCCATCCTGATCGACAAGCTCCACGAGAAAGTCGCCGCAGGCAAGGCGACCATCATGTGGGATCACGTGCTTGACGAAGTACTCGGTGACAACACCGGTGTCACCGGCATGCGCGTCAAGCACGCCAAGACCGGCGCCACCGCCGACAAGGCCCTGCAGGGCGTGTTCATCGCCATCGGCCACAAGCCGAACACCGACATCTTCGAGGGCCAGCTCGAGATGAAAAACGGCTATATCGTCACCAAAAGCGGCCTGAACGGCAACGCCACCGCCACCAGCATCCCCGGCGTGTTTGCCGCCGGCGACGTGCAGGACCATGTCTATCGCCAGGCCGTCACCAGTGCCGGTACCGGTTGCATGGCCGCACTCGACGCCCAGCGTTACCTCGAAGCCAAGGACGCCTGACCCGCCACACGCGATGGAGATCCGCCGTGACCGGCCAGCGCGGCAAGAAAACACCCGCCAAGACCGACGAATCGGATCTACTGCGTGCCGCGCTTGACGGCGTAAAACCGCTGGCGCGGCGCAACCGGGTCGTTCTGCAGCCTCCCCGCCCGTTGCCGATTGCTGCGCAGCGGCTGCGTGACGATCACCAGGCGCTGCTGGACACCCTCAGTGACGCACCCGCCTGGGAACAGGGACTGGAAAGCGGTGAAGAGCTGGTGTTCAGGCGCGACGGACTATCGCTGCAGCACCTGCGGAAACTGCGCCGTGGCCACTGGAAAATACAGGCCCAGCTCGACCTGCACGGCCTGATCTCCAGCGAAGCCCGGACGCAAACCGCGGCGTTTCTTGCGGAAGCCATCCGCAAAGGCCTGCGCTGCGTGCGCATTGTCCACGGCAAGGGGCTCAGCTCGCCCAACCGCGAGCCGGTGCTCAAGAAAAAAGTCGCGGCCTGGCTCGCTCAGAAGGATGAGGTGCTGGCCTATTGCCAAGCCCCCGCCAGCGAAGGCGGGGGTGGTGCGGTGCTGGTGTTGTTACGGGGTAGCGGGAACCGCTGAAGCGGCTCCGGAACAAAAAAAATCAGACCGCTGCCTCGCCGGTCTCGCCGGTACGGATGCGGATCACCTGCGCCACGTCGCTGACAAAAATCTTGCCGTCACCGATCTTGCCGGTGCGCGCGGCCTTCACCATCGCATCAATCGCGGCATCAAGCAGTTTGTCGGCGACCACCACCTCGACCTTCACCTTGGGCAGGAAATCGACGACATACTCGGCGCCACGATAGAGCTCGGTATGCCCCTTCTGCCGGCCGAAGCCCTTGACCTCGGTCACCGTCAGGCCGCTGACACCGATCTCGGACAGCGCCTCGCGCACCTCGTCGAGCTTGAAGGGCTTGAAGATGGCTTCGATTTTTTTCATGACTCCTCCGTCGGCTGCGCCGGTAATATTCAAAAAGCGGATTCAAAAAAGGATATCACAGCACCCCGGCTGCGGCGCTTACTGCCGGAAACGGTTGGTGATCGGGTAACGCCAGTCCTTGCCGAAACCGCGGTTGGTGATGCGGATGCCCACCGGCGCCTGGCGCCGCTTGTATTCACTGATGCGCAGCAGCCGCACCACGCGATCAACATCCGCCTGCGCATAACCCATGGCCACGATTTCGCGCGGGCTCAAGTAACGCTCGACATAGGCCTCCATGATGCCGTCGAGCACGTCATACGGCGGCAGGCTGTCCTGGTCCTTCTGGTCGGGGCGCAGTTCGGCCGAGGGCGGGCGCTCGATCACCCGCCGCGGGATCACCGGTGACAGCGTGTTGCGGTATTCGCATAGCCGGTAGACCAGCGTCTTCTTGATGTCCTTCAGCACTGCAAAACCGCCGGCCATGTCACCGTAAAGCGTGGCATAACCGGTGCCCATCTCACTCTTGTTGCCGGTGGTCAGCACAATGGCGCCGGTCTTGTTCGACATCGCCATCAGCAGCGTGCCGCGGATCCGTGCCTGCAGGTTCTCCTCGGTCACATCCTCCTTCAGGCCGCGGAACTGGTCGGCCAGTGCGGCGCCGAAGGCGTCGAATACCGGCTTGATCGCGATTTCGGAATAACGTGCCCCCATCACTTCGGCCTGCTTGCGTGCATCCTCGCTGCTCATGCCCGCGGTGTACTGCGAAGGCATCATCACAGCATGCACCTTGTCCGGCCCCAGCGCATCCACGGCAACCGCCAGTGTCAGCGCCGAATCGATGCCGCCGGACAGCCCCAGCAGCGCGCCCGGAAACCCGTTCTTGCCGAGGTAATCGCGTACCCCCAGCACCAGCGCACGATAGACCTCCTGCTCGATGCTTTCCGGCTTCGCGATTTCGCCCTTCAGCGGCGAACCGCCGGAAACCTCGATCAGGCCCAGCACCTCCTCGAAAGCCGGGAACTGGTGGGTGAGATCACCATTGCCATCCACCGCAAAAGAGGCGCCGTCAAATACCAGTTCATCCTGGCCGCCAACCTGGTTGGCATACACCACTGCCATGCCGGTCTTGCCGATGCGCTCGCGCACCACCTCGTAACGCGTCAGCTGCTTGTTGACGTGGTACGGTGAGGCATTCAGCACCAGCAGCAGCTGCGCGCCCGCCTCCCTTGCCGCCTTCGCCGCCGGCTCCTCCCAGACATCAGCACAGATGTTGATGCCGACACGCAGGCCTTCGTGCTCGAACACGCAGGGCGCATTGCCGGAATCGAAATAACGCTCCTCGTCGAACACCGTGTAATTGGGCAGCGTACGTTTCAGATAGGTCGCCAGCACCTTCCCGTCGCGCAATACCGAAGCCGCGTTGTAGCGCCGGCCGCCGGTCTGGTGGGGATGGCCGAGCACCAGCGTGATGCCCTTCACCTCGTCCAGCAGCCGCCGGAACGCGGCATCACAGGCCCGGAAAAAATCGTCGCGCAACAGCAGGTCCTCGGGCGGGTAGCCGGAAAGCGCCAGCTCGGTGGTCAGCAGCAGGCCCGCGCCGGCGGCACGTGCACGGGCTGCGGCATCGATGATTTTTCCGACATTGCCGTCGAGATCGCCGACGGTGACATTGAGTTGTGCAATCGCAATTTTCATGTCGCTAATATATCATCGGCTCCATCGTTGACCTGCACAAAAGACCCCGCCAAAGGGCAGCGCAGACGGGCGCAACGCCCACTTGAAACCCTTACCCGAATCCTTCCTCAAACTCATCACCAGGCAAACCGCAAACCATGCTCCACTGGCTGCACTACCAGAACGCACGCCTGCAACTGGCACTGCGCCGCCCCGACGAAGCGCTTGCCGCCTACGCCAGTGCGTTTACGGCCAATCCGCAATACGCGCTGGCTGCGGCGTCCGCCGGCTTCCTTGAGGCTTCACGCGAACGCTGGGCCGAGGCCGTACCTTGGTTCGAAAAAGCCCTGGCGCTGGAACCCGACAACGCCGAACACTGGTTCAACCTCGGCTTCGTGCAACAGCAACAGCAGCATGATGACGAAGCCATCCGCTGTTTCGAAAAAGCGGTCGCCCTGCGCCGCAACCTCGACCGTGCGTGGTTCGGCCTCGGCATGATCCACCGCCGCCGCGGCGACAACGACAAGGCCGCCGCCGCCTTCAAGGTCGCCGGCGAACTGCAGCCGATGAACCCGCACGCCTTCTACGAACTGGCGATGGCCAGATTGGCGCTGAACGACATCACCGACGTGCAGCGCATCATCCGCCACGTCTCGGGCTTCGATCCGGAAATGACCCGCAGGCTGGTGCGCGAAACCGGCCAGCACCCGGAGGGTGTGCAACTGCGGTGAAAATCCGTTGAAACTGAGGGTCACCGACACGCTGGCCACGGTTGATCCTGGCGACTGGAACCGCCTTGCCGGCGACGATCCCTTCCTGCAGCATGCCTTCCTGCATACCTTGCACGAGTCGGGCAGCGCCTGCGCGGATACCGGTTGGGCGCCACAATACCTGCTGTTGAACGACAACGCGGGCCTGCTTGCCGGCGCAATGCCGCTGTACCTCAAAGGCCACTCCTACGGCGAGTATGTGTTCGACTGGGCCTGGGCCGATGCCTACCAGCGCCACGGCCTCGACTATTACCCGAAACTGCTCTGCGCAGTGCCGTTCACGCCGGTGGTCGGCGCGCGGCTGCTGGCCGCCGAACCGGCGCAACGCGCGCTGCTCGCGGCCGGGGCGCTGGAACTGGCGCGCGAATACAGACTATCCTCGCTGCACGTGCTGTACCCGCGCAGCGAAGACCTGGAAGAACTGCAACAGCACGGCCTGATGCTGCGCCAGGGCCGGCAGTTCCACTGGCGCAATGCCGGTTACGCCGACTTCGACGCCTTCCTCGCCGAGCTGAGCCACGACAAACGCAAGAAAATCCGCCAGGAACGGCGCAGGGTGCGTGAAGCCGGCATCACTTTCGATTGGCTGGAAGGTGCAGCCATCAGTGATGCCGACTGGCAGTTCTTCAACCGCTGCTACCGCCAGACCTATCGCGATCACCATTCCTCGCCCTATCTCAATCTCGATTTCTTCCGCCACATCGGCAGTGCAATGCCGCAGAACCTGGTGCTGGTGCGGGCGATGCATGGATCACGCCCGGTCGCTGCCTCGCTGCTGGTCCGGAGTGCAGACCGTCTTTATGGCCGCCACTGGGGTGCGGTCGAGCACCATCCGCTGCTGCACTTCGAGGCCTGCTACTACCAGGGCATCGAATACGCGATCGCGCGCGGACTCCAGGTGTTTGAAGGCGGCGCCCAGGGCGAACACAAGATGGCGCGCGGCCTGATGCCGGTCACCACGCAGTCGGCGCACTGGCTGGCCCGGCCCGAATTCGCCGATGCGGTATCGCGCTTTCTGGAGCGTGAAACGGCGATGATGGACGAGCACTCGCGGGAGCTCGCTGCACGTTCACCCTTCCGCGAACCCTGCTGACCGGACTGCGCAAGCGCTGCCGCCTGGCTTATAGTTACGCCCCACGCCAC
>JAIENU010000168.1 GCA_019751125.1 Burkholderiales bacterium
GCGAATCGATCGCCGCTTTATGGCGCGATACCGGGAAAACTGAAACCGGTCTTTCAGCGGCGAAGCATGAACCCTTCCAGCGGCACCGCCGGCTCACGGCCGGCCACCAGATCGGCAATGATGCGGCCACAGCCCATCGCCAGCGTGAAGCCCAGCGCACCGTGACCGGTGTTCAGCAACAGCTCGCGGTACGGCGTGGCGCCCAGCAGCGGCGTGCTCCACGGCGTTGCCGGACGTAATCCGCACCAGGGCTTGATCCGCGAAAAGTCGGAGGCCTTTGGAAAACTGTCGCGCACCTGGTCGAGCAGCGTCGCAATGCGGCCTGGATCAATGCGCGTATCAAAACCGGCTAGATCGGCCATGCCGGCCACACGCAGCTCCTCGCCGAGCCGCGCGTAAACAACCTTGCGCTTGAAATCGGTGATGCTGATGCGCGGCGCCGCGGCATCGTCGGCGACCGGCAGCGACAGGCTGTAGCCTTTTAATGGATACACCGGCAGTTCGAGCCCCAGCGGCCGCGCCAGCGCCGGACTCTGCGTGCCCAACGCCAGTATGTAGCGGTCGGCCTCGAGCACGCCGGCGCTGGTTTCGATGCCGATGATGCGGCCGCGCCAGTGCAGCAGCCGTGTGATCTCGGTGCCGAGCAGGAAACTCACCGGCCTGCCCTCGTCGCGCAGCCGTCCCTCCAGCGCGGTGCAGAAGCGATAACAATCGCCGGCATCCTCGCCGGGGGTGTGGATGCCGCCGACGATGCGGCTGCGCATCTGCGCGAGCGCCGGCTCCAGCGCCACGCACTGATCCGCGTCCAGCGCTTCCTGCTCGCAACCCAGGCTGCGCTGGTAATCGAGCAGGCGTCGCGCGGCATCGAAGCTCGATTGCTCGGCATGAATGATCAACTTGCCGTTACGCGCGTAACGGAAATCGATGCGTTCGGCATCCACCGTCTCGCGCATCAGCCCGCGGCTGTAAAAGGACAGCGCAAGCATGCGCCGCGTGGTGAGATCGCTTTGTGCCTGGGTGCAGGCCGCAACAAACTCCAGGCACCAGCGCCATTGCCGCCAGTCGAGTTTGGGTTCAAAGCGCAGCGGCGAATCGCGGCGCAGCAGCCACGGTGGCAGTTTCGGCAACACGCCGGGACCGGCGAGTGGCGCGACATAGCTGTAGGACAGCTGGCCGCCGTTGGCGTAGCTGGTTTCCAGCGCAACGCCGCTGTGGCGCTCGACCACCGTCACGTCATGGCCGTCGCGCGCCAGGTACCAGGCACTGGCGAGTCCGGCAACGCCTGCACCCAGCACCAGGATTTTCATAAATTATTCAATAAAAACAATGGCTTATGATATAACGACACGGGCAAACTTGCGTTTGCCGACTTGCAGCACGACGTTCGTGCCGGGCGCCAGCTTCAGCGACTTGTCGCCGATTTTTTCGCCATCCATCTTCACGCCGCCCTGCGCCAGCATGCGCAGCGCATCCGAAGTGCTCGGCGTCAGGCCCGCCTGTTTCAGCACAGCAGCGATGGCCAGGCCATCCGCTTCGGCCTTCAGCTGCACTTCAGGCAGGTCGGCGGGAATTTCATCGCGGCTGAAACGCGCCTCGAAATCAGCCAGCGCCTGCTGCGCGGCCGCCGCGCCATGGAAACGCGCGACGATTTCCTGTGCGAACGCGACCTTGATGTCACGCGGATTGCGGCCGCCGGCCACATCAGCCTTCCACTGCCTCATGGTCTCCAGCGACTCGAAGGACAGCAGTTCGATGTAACGCCACATCAGCTCGTCGGACACCGACATCAGCTTGCCGAAGATTTCATTCGGGGCTTCCTGGATGCCGACATAGTTGCCCAGCGACTTCGACATCTTGTTGACGCCGTCGAGTCCCTCAAGCAGCGGCATGGTCAGGATGCACTGTGCCGGCTGGCCGTAATGCTTCTGCAGTTCGCGGCCCATCAGCAGGTTGAATTTCTGGTCGGTGCCGCCGAGCTCGATATCGGCCTTCAGCGCCACCGAATCGTAGCCCTGCACCAGCGGATACAGGAATTCGTGGATCGCGATCGGCTGGTTGCCGCGGTAGCGCTTGGAGAAATCGTCGCGTTCGAGCATGCGCGCCACGGTATGCGAGGCGGCGAGCTTGATCATGTCCGCCGAACTCATCTTGTCCATCCACGTCGAGTTGAACACGACCTCGGTGCGTGAGCGGTCGAGGATCTTGAATACCTGCTCGGTGTAGGTCTGGGCGTTCGCCGCCACCGCTTCGCGGGTCAGCGGCGGCCGCGTGGCGTTCTTGCCGGTGGGGTCGCCGATCATGCCGGTGAAATCGCCGATCAGGAACAGCACGTGATGACCGAGTTCCTGGAACTGGCGCAGCTTGTTGATCAGCACGGTGTGGCCGATGTGCAGATCGGGCGCAGTCGGATCGAAACCCGCCTTCACCCGCAGCGGCTTGCCTGCGGCCAGTTTCTGGCGCAGCTCGGACTCGATCAGCAGTTCATCGCAGCCGCGACGGATGATTTCGATCTGGTGGTCGACAGCAGTCATGGCAATCGGTGATTTTTCTCGCAAAAACGGGCGAAATTCGCTGATAAATCAGGGGGAAACCGTTGTACAGCGGGTTTTCGGGGAAGGGGCTTTCTGTTAAGCTGCGCCCTGTCATCAAACGGTCATGACCGTGAATGCAGGGCATCAGCCCGCGCTTCGGGTCAATCAGTAAATCCGTTTCAAATCAACAGGGAAATGCATGTTTCAAGGGCTCTACGTGCGTCTCGCGATTCTAGCGCAAAAGCTCCGCGGTAATGCGCCGCGGCAGGCCGCGCTGGTGCTCGCTGCCGTCGTGCTGCTGCCCTTCCTGGGAATCATGACTGCTTTCGGCATCGCACCGGATACCGTCACCGATACCCTTGAACGCCAGACCGTGATCGAAACGGTCGCACTGCCGCAACTGCCGCCGCCCGCGGAATCTTCAGACCTCTACTGGCGCGAAGCACGCGTCGAGCGCGGCGATACCATCGCCTCTTTGCTGCAACGTTTGCAGATTGATGACTCCAGTGCCGCACTGGTACTGGCCCGCTCGAAAGAGGCCCGCGCCCTGTACCGCCTGGTGCCGGGTCGCACCGTACGCGCACAGACCACCGCTGCGGGCCACCTGATGGCGCTGCGTTATCTGAACAACGGCCAGCTGCTGAAAATCGACCGCGACGGCGACCAGCTCGCCATCCAGGAAGGTCCCGCCGAAACCGAGATCCGCGTGCACATGCGTTCCGGTGAAATCCGCTCCTCGCTGTTTGCCGCCACTGATGCCGCCGGCATGTCGGATGCGATCGCGGTGCAGATCGCCGAAGTATTCTCCACCGACATCGATTTTCACCGCGACCTGCGCCGTGGCGACCGCTTTGCCGCGATCTATGAAGTGCATTACCACCTTGGCGAACCGGTGCGCACCGGCCGCCTGCTCTCGGCCGAATTCATCAACAACGGCAAGACCTTCCAGGCCGCGTGGTTCCAGAACGGTGAGGGTGAGGGCGGCTACTACACCCTCGACGGCAAGAACATCCGCAAGGCCTTCCTGCGCTCGCCGCTGGAATTCTCGCGTATCAGCTCGGGCTTCAGCCCGTCGCGCTTCCATCCGGTTTTGCAGACTTGGCGTGCGCACAAGGGTGTTGACTACGCCGCGCCCACCGGCACCCGGGTCAAGGCCACCGCCGACGGCATCGTTGATTTTGTCGGCCGCCAGGGCGGCTACGGAAACCTCGTCGTGCTGCGCCACCAGACCCGCATCACCACCTGGTACGGCCACCTCTCCGGCTTCGCCAAGGGCATCCAGAAAGGCCGGCGCGTGACACAGGGCGAAATCATCGGCTACGTCGGCGCCACCGGCGTCGCCACCGGCCCGCACCTGCATTACGAATTCCGCATCAACGAAGTCCACCAGGATCCCCTGCGCGTGGCGATGCCCCCGGCACCGCCACTGGCGCCGCAGCACCGCGCCGCCTTTGAGGAAGTCGTGCGACCGCTCGCCGACCGCCTCGCCCTGTTGCGCGAAACCCCGACCTCGCTTGCCCGCTGACCGCTGACGCCATGCCCGGCCTGTTCATCGGTCTGATGTCGGGCACCAGCATGGACGGCATTGATGCCGTGCTGCTTGATGTCAACAATGCCCCGCGCGTACTGGGCCACGCCCACCAGCCTTTTTCACCGCAACTGCGTCAATCCCTGCTCGCGCTGAACAGCAGCGGCAGCGATGAGCTGCATCGTGCAGCCCAGGCCGGCAACGCACTGGCCCTGGGTTATGCCGCGGTGGTGCGCACGCTGCTCGAACTTGCGCGACACAACACGACCGACATCAGTGCCATCGGCTGCCACGGCCAGACCGTGCGCCACCAGCCGCAGGCCGGCTACACCATCCAACTGGTCAACGCCGCGCTGCTTGCGGAGCTTGCAGGCATTCGCGTGGTCTGTGATTTCCGCAGCCGTGACATTGCGGCTGGCGGTGAAGGCGCGCCGCTGGTGCCGGCATTTCATCAGGCCGTGTTCGCTTCGCCGAAGGAATCGCGCGCAGTGATCAACATCGGCGGCATCGCCAACATCAGCTGCCTGCCGCGAACGGGCACTGTCAGCGGATTCGACTGCGGCCCCGGCAATGCGCTGATGGACGGCTGGATAGCGGAACACCGCAGCGCAGCCTATGACCGCGGTGGCGCCTGGGCCGCCAGCGGCCGTGTGCTGCCTGAACTGGCGGATCGTCTGCTGGCGCACGAATTCTTCGGACGACTGCCGCCAAAAAGCACCGGGCGTGAGACCTTCAACCTGCAGTGGCTGCGCAACGCGCTGTCCGGCAACGAAAAGCCGGCCGACGTGCAGGCAACGCTGTGCGAAGTAACGGCTGCGGGCATCGCACGCGCAGCAAACGATCACTGCGCCGAAGCTTCCACGCTGTATCTGTGCGGCGGCGGCGCGCGCAACGACTGGTTGCGTTCAAGACTCGCTGCGCTGCTGCCCGGACGACGTATTGATGTCACCGACAGCCTGGGCATCGCCGCGGAAACGGTCGAAGCCGCGGCCTTTGCCTGGCTTGCGCAGTGCGCGCTTGAAAACCGTCCCGGCAATCTGCCGGCGGTCACCGGTGCGCGCGGCCCGCGAGTACTTGGCGCAATCTACCCGGCCTGATTCCAGAAACCGCAAAAAAGACAACGGGGGCCGCAGCCCCCGTTGTCTTTTGCAGTGCCGGGCGATCAGGCGGAGAACGAGGACCCGCAACCGCAGGTGGAGGAAGCATTCGGATTCTTGATCACGAACTGCGCACCTTCGACATTTTCCTGGTAATCGATTTCGGCACCGGTGAGGTATTGCAGGCTCATCGGGTCGATCAGCAGCGTGACACCGCCCTTTTGCATCGCGGTGTCGTCTTCGTTGACGGTCTCATCGAAGGTGAAGCCGTACTGGAAACCCGAGCAGCCGCCGCCGGTGACAAACACCCGCAGCTTCAGTTCGTTGTTGCCTTCCTCTTCGATCAACTGCCGCACCTTGGACGCGGCGTTCTCGGTGAACACCAGCGGATCGGGCAGTGCTTCACTGACTGCATTCATGGTTTGCTCCTGATGGTTAAGCCCGGTGTGTTCGATTCAATGCTGTTTGAGTCAAAACACCGGCTGTTGGTTCATTATCCCCGTCGCCAGCGGCGACGGTCAATCCGCCGAAGCCGGCTTGAACTGGACCACCTTGTCCGCACGGGCTTCGTCCTGATAGACCAGCCGGCCCTGAACCACGGCGCCGAGCTGCATTTCCAGGGTGCGGTAATAGACATCACCGGTGACGTTGGCTTTACCCTGCAATTCAACGTAATCCGCGGCATGTACCGGGCCGACCACGGTGCCGTTGATGACCACATGGGAAACGCGGATTTCACCCTCAATCCGCGCGGCTTCCGAAAGCACCAGCGTGCCCGGCTTGCCTTCGGCGCAAACCACGTTGCCGTGGATATGGCCGTCCACACGCAGACCGCCATCAAAAGTCATGTCGCCGCGGATCACCGTACCGGCACCGATCAGGCTGTCGATGCGGTTCTGCGGCTTGTTGGGCTTGTCTTTTTTGCTGAACATTTGGGTCTCCCGCTACGAAATCGTGACGTTGTGGGTGATTTTCGGGGTTTCGGAATTACCCTCGAACACCCGCACCTGCAGGCCTTTCACGGTCGCATTGGGAGCGATCCGGAACAGGCCTTCGACGCGCTGGAACAGCTTGAAACTGACCTTGAAGTCTTTTGCCGTCTCCGCCCTGTCGGCTTCAGGCAGCATCAGGGTCACTTTACGGCCATCCTGCTGCAGATTCAACACGAACTGCAGCCGGCCGCTGAACTCCTTGCGCTCGCCGGCCTGGACCAGCAGCAGCTGGTAGCGGTATTCGCCCGGCATCGACTCCGGCACCAGGCGGAAACGGTTGATGCTGATCGCGCCTTCCTTGCCGGTCGCCGTCAGTGACTGGAAAAATGCGAGGTCTTCCTTCAGCGTCGCGTTTTCCTGGGCCAGTGCCTTGACCTGCTTGGCAAGGTCGCCATAGGTCGCGCGCTCGATCTGGAGCTGGCGCTCGGCTGCCGCGGTACGGGCATTCAGCTCGGCGAGCTCGGCCTGTTGCTGGCGTACCGTCTCATCCAGCTGCTCTCGCAGCTTGGTCGCTTCGCCTTTGCGGAAACCCGCGTACTCGAGACCGAAGTCGTAGGTGAACCAGGCCACGCCGGTGGTCAGCGCGACCACGCCAATGATGCCCAGCCAGCGCCAGTACCAGGGCATATGCGGACGCACCGCGAGCTGCGGCGCGTCAATGCCGAAGCGGCGGATGAAATTCTTCAGGTGCCGCTTCATCGCTCAGGGCAGCAGCGCGACCTGGTTGAGGCCGGTGTTTTCGGCAAAACCGAACATCAGGTTCATGTTCTGCACCGCCTGGCCCGCGGCACCCTTCACCAGATTGTCGATTACCGACAACACAACGACGGTGTCTCCGCCCTGCGGCCGGTGCACGGCGATACGGCAGTGGTTGGCGCCGCGCACCGAGCGGGTGTCGGGATGGCTGCCGGCAGGCATCACGTCAACAAAGGCTTCATCCGCATAACGCTTCTCGTACAAGGCCTGCAGGTCAACTTCCCTGGTCAGCCGTGCATAAAGCGTGGCGTGAATGCCGCGGATCATCGGCGTCAGGTGCGGCACGAACACCAGGTTGACAGCCTTGCCGGCGGCACGCGCAAGGCCCTGCGAAATTTCGGGATGGTGACGATGCCCGGCCACGCCGTAAGCCTTGAAGTTGTCCGCAGCTTCGGCATGCAGGATATGGGTCTCCGCCTTGCGCCCGGCACCCGAGACACCGGACTTGGCATCGGCGATCAGATGCGCAAGATCGACACAACCGGCTTCGATCAACGGCAGGAAACCGAGCTGCACGGCAGTCGGATAACAGCCGGGATTGGCAACAACCCGCGCCTTGCGGATTTCATCGCGATTGATTTCGGGCAGCGCGTACACCGCTTCGGCGACCAGTTCCGGACAGGCGTGCTTCATCTTGTACCACTGCTCCCACAGCGCGACATCGCGGATGCGGAAATCGGCGGCAAGGTCGATGATGCGCACGCCGGCGTCAACCAGCGCACGCGCCTCCTGCATCGCCACGCCGTTGGGTGTGGCGAAAAACACCAGGTCGCATTGATCAAGGCCGGAGGCCGACGGCTCACTGAATTTCAGGTCGACATGGCCGCGCAGATTGGGAAACATCTCGGCGACCGCCATGCCGGCCTCCTTGCGCGAGGTGATCGCAGCCAGCTCGCAGTCCGGATGCTGCGCCAGCAGGCGCAGCAGCTCGACACCGGTGTAACCGGTGCCGCCGACGATGCCCACCTTGATGCCGCTGCCTGCTTTTTTCTCTGTCATACCCGTCCTCTTCCGTACGCGTCAGAGCCAAAAATCCGGTTTTGCGTGGTGCCAGAGACAACAAAGCCGCCCTGAGGCGGCCTTGTCGGTCCTTCGATATGCCGCTG